>JAOZSY010000122.1 GCA_029939445.1 Bacteroidales bacterium | reverse complement strand
GCGAAATGCTATAAATGCAGCTATGCCTATTTTGACATATTCTCCAGAAATGATTACTGAGCTAGAGCTTAAGGATAAAGATGTTATTCGTGTTGACTTTATGAAAGGTGAGGTAACAAACAAAGCCAATGGCAAAACCTTTAAAATTAATCCTTTTTATGATGTTCAGAAGGAGATTTATTGGAATGATGGATTGTTGTAATACAGCAGAAGAGTGATTTACTCAAAAAAGCGGTTATTAAATTTTATTTTGATAAACCGCTTTTTTATTTAAATTTGTTGGATATAAACTAACGAATGAAACTAAAAGATTTATTAAACGCAATTATTAGCATTGGTACAGATGAACATACTGAGAATGGTCAATTAAAGAGAGTACGCTTTCTAAACGGTATAGCATTCTTTGGTGGATTATTCCTTTTATTAGCAAGCATTGTTATTATATTCATAGACTATCCATATAGTCATACTTTTAATATATCAAAAATAGGCCAGCTATTTTTTTGTAAAGATGCGGATAATCAGTTATATGAAAGCGTAAAGTTAATTTTTCCAATTGTTAATTTTTTCACATCAATTTTTCTTTTTTTAGTTTTATTATTAAATTATCTGCGCAAATTTAATGTTTCAATTTCAATTTTGTATGTAGTTGCTATTTTCTCTGCCTTTTTCTCCTATTTCCTAAAAAGTAATTATGGGTTCTTTTTAACCATTATCCCTTCAATAGTTCCTTTATTATTTTATAAAAAAAAGCAATGCTATATACCATTGTATCTCTTTAGTTATTTTTTATTTATTGTATCAACATATATAATAGATGGATTCAATATGTTCTATCACAATGGTATAAACAATGTGCTGTATATTTATATTAATATGAGTGTTCTTTATTTTTTCATTTTTCTTATTATAAATAATTTTAAGAAAGAAAATGAATTAAGTGAAAAACGATTGGAGAAACAAAATAACACCCTAAAATCACAAGCAGTAAAAATTAATGCGCAAAGTGCAGAACTTTATAAAAAAAATATAGAATTACAATCATCTCTTTTAGAAGTTAATGATCAAAAAGAGAAAATTCAAGAAATTAATTTAACACTTGAAGAGGCCAATGCAACGAAGGATAAATTTTTTGATATAATAGCACATGATTTACGAAGCCCTTTTAACTCCATTTTGGGATTTTCAAATATTCTTTTGGAAAACCATGCCGAGTATGATAATACCGAAAGAGAAGAATTAATAAAACATGTTGTTGATAGTTCAAAAGGAGCTTTTAATTTAGTAGAAAATTTGCTTGAATGGTCAATGGTGCACAAAGGAAAGTTTATTGTTAATTCCAAAAATATTGAAGTTGAACAGGTGTTAAACGAAACTCTTTTCGACATAGAAAACATGGCACAAAGCAAAAATATTGAAATTATTATTGAGCTATCCAAGGGGTTTAGTGTTTATGCCGATAAAGAAATACTAAAAACGATACTAAGAAATGTGGTTGCCAATGCTGTAAAATTCACTCCACGACATGGCACTATCACTATAAGTGCTGAAAATGACGATAATAGCACCATTATTTCTGTAGAAGATACAGGAGTAGGAATGAGCGAAGAAAAAATAAAAAGGTTATTTGATATTACTCAAAAAACCAATACATTAGGTACAGATAACGAAGCAGGAACGGGATTGGGTTTAATATTTTGTAAAGAAGTTATTGAAAAAAATCGTGGTAAAATATGGGTAGAAAGTGAAATAGGAAAAGGCTCTATATTTAGGTTATCTTTTCCTCTTGAAACAAAAGCAGCTTAAAATCTTAACAATAAGTTTATACTATTAGTTATATGTGCTGCATTTTTTAATAGCTCTTTCCGTCTAAGTTTACTACAAAATTTAAATATCATTTTTTTTAGCGGGCAGTTTAATATTCTTTATAGCTTGCTTAACAAAACTAAAGACAAATAAAACAAATGGAATTTGACAGAAAAAAGCTTTCGTTTTTAAGCTCTAAATTAATTGATGAGATAATTAAGAAATCTACTGTTATGGAATTCCCCAAGGGGACCGAAATACTGAAAGAAGAGCAGTATATAAAAGTATTGCCAATAGTGCTTAATGGCTTAGTAAAAGTATATTCTAGATTTGAGGAGAAAGAGTTGCTACTGTATTATATTGAGCCCTCCCAAAGTTGCGTAATGACTTTCCATGCAGCTTTAAAACACACTCCGAGTAGAGTATATGCCATCACCGAGGAGGATTCGCAAATTCTTTTAATTCCCGTAGAGCAATTGCCAAAGTGGTTGCGTGATTATCCTGAGTTTAATGAACTATTCTACTATCAATACAACCTTAGGTATACCGAGTTATTGGATACCATTAAGCATTTGCTTGTCGATAAAATGGACAAAAGGCTCTTCGATCATTTGAAGAAAAAATCGCTACTTACCAATAATAGTCCTGTGAATATGAGTCATAGCCAAATTGCTAACGAGCTGGGCACCGCTAGGGAGGTGATATCTAGGATTCTTAAAAAGCTTGAAATAGAGGGGAAAGTGGAACAAAATAAAGATGGAATAAAAATAATTGGATAGTGGTGACCCAAGTCACTGTATAGAAGTTTTTCCCATAGTACATTTGCTGAGCAATAATGCAAATAATTAAACTTTTAAGAAGATGAAAAAAAACATGGGATCAGCAGATAAAATTATCCGAATTATTATAGCGATAATTGTAGCAATTCTTTACTATACAGGTATTATTTCAGGAACATTTGGTATTATTCTATCAATTTTAGCAGCAGTATTTGTACTGACAAGCGTTGTTAGTTTCTGTCCGCTTTATGCTCCATTTGGAATTAAAACATGTAAGAAATAATAATCAAATAAAAAAAACCTCAGTACATGGAAAAAAAATGAATAACTAAATTACTAGTTTTCATGTATGGGCTTTAGCCCAAACATAGTATTTTTGTCATGTACTTAGGTCATGTACTTAGAAAAATAAGATTAAAAAAAAATTAGGATTTGATGTGTTTTAATGATAGTTTCCTTTTTAAGAAACTTTTACTATCTTTGTAAAAATTTTGATATGAATAATAGATTTAAGGTTGAGATACTTGAAGGAGCTCTTGATTTTTTTGATGAGATTGAAAAGAAGGCTGTTAATAAGATAATTTTTAATATTCGTAAATCTCAACAGATTATTGATAGTGAGGTGTTCAAGAAACTTGATGGAGATATATGGGAATTTAGGACGTTGTTTAATAAGAAGAAATATAGATTATTAGCTTTTTGGGATAAAACTGGAGAAAAGGAAACTATAGTTGTTGGTACTAATGGCTTTATTAAGAAGACACAAAAGACACCTAAAAAGGAGATTAAAAAAGCAAAACAAATTAGAGTAGAGTATTTTAAAGATAAAACTCAATAGATATGAAAACATACACATTAGATAAAGTAACAGATAAATACATAGGGAAAGTTGGAACTGAAGAGCGAGATAGTTTTGAGCAAGAACTTAAACTAGAGTTATTAGGTGAGGCAATAAAAAAGGCTAGAAAGGATAGAAACCTGACTCAAGCGCAGCTTGGAGAAATGGTTGGGGTTAAGAAGTCGCAGATTTCTAAAATTGAAAACAATCTTACCGATGCTAGGTTCGAAACAATTCTTAAAGTTTTTAGAGCATTAAATGCCAAAATAAATTTCCATGTTGAATTACTAAATCAAGATTTGAATTTGGTGTAAATATGGGGAGGAAAACAACGCCCAACTAAAAAAGCCCCAAGAAAGTCAATTCAAGGGGCTTTTGATATTTTATAAAAGTTTATTTCTTATGTGGCTTAAAAATAAAATCCAGTATTATTATAAAAAGAGAACTTAGCAGTGTGGATATAATTATTTTTAAAAGCGTATGCCAAAACTCATTAAAGCTAAACGACTCAATATAGAAAAAGAAAAAATGGTGAGCAAATACTAGAAAAAAAGTATAGCTAATAAACCACCTAATACCAAGGTCATTAATACCAGGTTTTATTCCGCTTTCATAAACTCTATTGGAGCTAATAACCCTATAAGCCAATGGGCGAATAAAAGCTGTGAATACTGCCGCCGAAGTGTGTAATCCCATACTTCCGGTAAACAGATCGACGCTAAGGCCCAGCATAAAAGCTACTATTAAATTTAAGTTATTATTAGTTTCAAAAGGCAATAGGATAATGAATAGAGGATAAATCATTGGATTGGCTATTCCCCCAAAATTTAGCTTATTAAAAATAAATACCTGTGCCAAAACCACGGCAATAAAACGTAGTATATTAATAAAGAAACTCCTATTTAGCATCTCTCACCTCCTTTATTTTTTTTAGCTCACCCTTAAGCAAGTTGTGGATAATATATACGTGGCTAATCCTATTGTAATCAGTATTATACTGTATTTCTATATTATAAAAACTTCGCCCAGGTTTAAGCTTAAAGTCATTAATAAATCCAATTGGAATTTCTGGAGGAAAAATACTTGAATTACCACTTGTAACAACAGTATCGCCCTTTGTAAGTTTGGTATGCGAAGGAATATTTTTTAGTTCTCCCAAGCGATAATCACTGCCGGGCCAAAAGCATGTGCCGGTATATTTGTTGGAAGTAATTTTGGCATCAATAGCCGACTTTGAATGTAAAATAGAAATTACACTACAAAAATTTTCTGAAACAGAGTTTACAATTCCCACAATTCCATCAGAAGATATAACGCCCATTTCTACTTCAACGCCATCGCTAATACCCTTATCAAGGATTAGATAATTGTCTCTACTTTGAAAACTATTACTAATTATTTGAGAATGTATATAGCTATAAAACTGTGTTTTTTGAGTGTCGATATGCTGGAGTAAGCTATCGGCTTTCCAAAGGTTAGATTCTAATAATTGCGAACGCAGAAAAGCATTTTCGGTAGCAAGTTTCTCATTTACATCCTTTAATCCGATATAATCGGTGGTTTCGCTAACTGTATTCTGAATATTGGAAGTAAGCTTATTGCTTGCAGAAATATATGCCGAACGCTGATACGAATTATTGGAAACAAGAAGAGAAAAGGCAATAATTTCGAGAAATAGGAAAACAAAGAGAAACGAATACTTTATAATAAAACTAATAAGGTTTCTCATTGTTTGATTCTCTATTTTCTATTAAATATATTATTTAATTAAGAAAGTGAATTTCTCAAAGTTTTTCAATGCAATACCAGTACCACGGGCAACCGCTCTTAATGGGTCGTCAGCTACGTGTACGGGTAATTTTGTACGCAGGTGAATTCTTTGGTCAAGGCCACGCAATAGTGAGCCACCGCCAGCAAGGTATATTCCTGTTCTGAAAATATCTGCTGATAATTCTGGAGGAGTATTCTCAAGCGCATTAAGCACCGCAGCCTCTATTTTAGAAATAGACTTATCCAAAGCACCAGCAATTTCGATATAATTTACCATTATCTCTTTTGGAATACCAGTAAGCATATCTCTACCATGAACGGCAAAATCCTCAGGAGGAGTTTCCAAATCGGTAGTAGCAGCACCAACTTCAATCTTAATTCTTTCGCCAGTACGCTCACCAATGGTTATATTATGATGTTTTCGCATATACTCAACAATATCAGCGGTAAAATCATCACCAGCAATGCGAATAGAAGTATTATTTACAATACCACCAAGAGCAATAACGGCAATTTCGGAAGTTCCACCTCCTATATCCACAATCATATTTCCGTTGGGTTCCAAAACGTCAATTCCGATACCAATAGCGGCAGCCATAGGCTCATGAATCAATCTTACGTCCTTTGCTCCAGCTTGCTCTGCAGAATCTCTTACTGCGCGCTCTTCCACCTCTGTAATTCCCGAAGGAATACATACTACCATTTTTAAGTTTGGTGGAAATAGTGATTTCTTAGGATTGATAAGTTTTATCATCTCACGAATCATATATTCTGCAGCCTGAAAATTGGCAATAACACCATCGCGTAATGGTCGTACGGTAATAATGTTTTCGTGGGTTTTACCATGCATCATTAGCGCTTTTTTGCCAACAGCAATAATTTTGTCGGTCTTGCGCTCTATTGCTACAATCGAAGGCTCATCAACTACAACTTTATCGTTATGGATAATAATTGTATTTGCTGTTCCTAGGTCAATAGCAATCTCTTTTTGGAAAAAGGAAAATAGTCCCATATTTTTTGTGGTATTAAGTATTATTAATGTTTAAAATGACGTGTTCCGGTAAGGCACATTGCCATTCCGTTTGCGTTGCAATAGTCAATGGAATCTTGATCTTTAATTGACCCCCCAGGCTGCACCACAGCATTGATTCCTACCGAATGAGCAAGCTCTACATTGTCGGCAAAAGGAAAGAAAGCATCGCTTGCAACAACAGCACCTTCTGTGCTTTTCTTAAAATTCTTTGCCTTATCAATGGCTTGCTTAAATGCATCTACTCGCGAAGTTTCTCCAACACCACTTGATACCAATTGCTTATCACGAACAATTATCATGGCATTGCTTTTAGTATGTTTTACAATCTTATTGGCAAATACTAAATCTACATATTCACTATCCGATGGCGAAACCTTTGTTGCAGTTTTTAAGTCGCTATTTTGTTCTGTTTTCAAATCCGAATCTTGAACCAAAAAGCCATTTAATGCAGTACGAACTGATTGCTCAGCAAATTTAGCATTTTTTAGCTTCAAAAGAATACGATTTTTCTTTTTCTTAAGAACGCTAAGTGCATCATTGCTAAAACTAGGTGCAATAAGTACTTCATAAAAAAGCTTATCAATCTCCATGGCGGTAGCTTCATCAACTTCTCTATTGCAAATTAATACGCCACCAAAAGCAGAAATAGGATCTCCCTCTAGAGCTCTGTGCCACGACTCAAGCACCGTGTCCCTACTGGCAATACCGCAAGCGTTGTTATGCTTTAACACAGCAAAAGTAGTATCTTCAAAATCAGCAATTAATCTTATTGCAGCATCAATATCGAGTATATTATTATAAGAAATTTCTTTTCCATGTAATTGCTCAATCACCTCTTCCATATTACCAAAGAAATATCCTTTTTGATGTGGATTTTCTCCATAACGCAAAGTTTTAACAGCATCTTCGCTCAATCGTAGGTTATTGATTTTATTATCAGAATTGAAATAATTAAAAATTGCAGTATCGTAATTTGAGCTAACAGCAAAAGCCTTAGCAGCATATTTTCTTCTTTCTTCAAGAGTTGTTGTGGCGTCACCGTTTTTCATCAATTCTGCAAACTCAGGGTATAAGTCTGCCGAAGGAAGAATTATTACATCCTTATAGTTTTTTGCCGCAGCGCGGATAAGAGAAATTCCTCCAATATCTATTTTTTCAATAATTTCGGACTCATTGGAAGTAGAAGCAACAGTTTTCTCAAAAGGATAAAGATCTACAATCACCAAATCAAATTGAGGGATTTCATAAGAATTAAGTGCCGCCAAGTCTTCTTGTAATTCTCTACGAGCAAGTATACCACCAAATACTTTTGGGTGAAGAGTTTTTACTCTACCACCAAGTATACTTGGGTAGCTTGTTAAATCCTCTACCTTATGGGCTTTTATCCCCAAGTTCTCAATGTATTTATAGGTTCCTCCAGTAGAGTATATCTGAATGTTTTTATCGTCTAAGGTTTTCAGAATTTCTTCTAATCCCTCTTTATGAAAAACCGATACTAAAGCATTTTTAATCTTGCGCATAATGTTTGATTTAAAACTATTGTTTATCAGGACGTTGTAAAGGTTAGGGTATTATAGATAACCTTGTATTTATGGTAGTGCAAATCTAATGAAACTAATTACTTAAATGTAGATTATTTTCAGCTTTTTCAGCTTTTTTGTAATTTCTTTATTAACAAAGGAAAATCAGTGCTTAATAAAATCTCCAGTTTTTATATTTCAATAAAATATGGACTAATGCAAAGCTCTTGTTTTTTTGAAATATGGATACAGACCATTTGCTTTTGCAAATAAATATATAATTTTTAATAATAGTAATAGTTTTATTT
>JAOZSY010000121.1 GCA_029939445.1 Bacteroidales bacterium | reverse complement strand
AGGATATTGATATTAGAGTTTTTATTGATATTACATACCACGATACTGGCAAAGCACAAAAATTAAGAGGTAAAGAGCCTCAAAATGAATTTCGTATGAAAGTTCTGCTTAAAGAGCATGATATGGTTAAGGAACTTAAGTCTAGCGCTGATATTATTGTTAATAAGGATTATTCGGTTAGGCTAAAGGCTAAAGGTTAAAGTAGCCGTCAGCTTGAGTGATTTGCGAAGTGAAACGAAGTAAATTGTATCGAAAGCAAGGCTAAAGTTGAATGAAACTTATGAGACCTTATGTTCCTTATGTTCCCTTATGTGTTTCTTTTAAAAATGTGTTTCTTTTAAAATAATAAAATATGGATAATTTACAGAAAATAGAAAACCTTTGGAGCCAGATTTATGGTGATAAAGGCCAGTCAGAATTAAATAGTTTCATTAAGGATTTAGAGCTTTTTAAGAAACAGAATTCGGTAGCGCCTCTTGATGCAGAGTGGTATAAAGATGTAACTGTTTATTCTCTTTATGTGGATTTATTCAATACCGATTTTCAGGGATTGGAGAATAAACTTGATTATCTGCAAAATCTTGGAGTTAGCTGTCTTTGGTTGCTTCCTATTTTGGATAGTCCTGGCCGTGATGCTGGTTTTGATATTAGCAACTATCGTGCTGTGCGCCCTGAGCTGCTTGGTGGCAAATCTCAGGATGAGGTATTTGATGGTTTTCTGGAAACTGCTCGTGCTAAAGGTATTAAGGTGATATTTGATATTGCAATAAATCATACTTCTGACCAGCATCCATGGTTTTTAGAATCTAAAAAAGGCAAGGAAAATCCATTTAGAGATTATTATATCTGGAATAAGGATACTGATAAATTTGAAGATGCTAGAATCATTTTTTACGGAATAGAGGAGAGCAATTGGAAAAAAGAAGGTGAAGAATACTTCTTCCATAGATTTTTCGATTTTCAGCCAGATTTGAATTTCCGCAATCCAAAAGTGCTTGTGGAAATGTCGCAGAATTTTCTTTATTGGCTTAGCAAGGGCGTTGATGGATTTAGGGCTGATGCTATTCCTTACCTTTGGAAGGAAGAGGGTACTGACTGCGAAAACCTGGAAATGACACATACAATTGTCAAATTCTTTCGTGCGGTAATTGATTTTGCTCGTCCAAATACTCTTTTATTAGCCGAAGCTTGCCAAAAACCCAAGGAGGTAGTTAAGTATTTTGGCGATGGAGATGAGTGCCATGCAGGATATCACTTTCCGCTTATGCCACAGATTTATAAGGCATTGAAATCGGAATCTAATGAGCCAATTATTGACACATTAAGCCTTGCCGTTACTCCAGAAATTCCTGAGGCTAGCCAATGGTTTACCTTCCTTCGTTGCCACGATGAGCTAAGCTTGGAATTGGTTTATGTTACGGAAGATGATAGAAAATACATTCACGATAACTACTGTAAGCAGCAGCAATGGGATTTCCGTAAGGGAGAAGGAATTGCTTCGCGCTTGGCCGAGCTTATGGATAATGATGTTCGTAAAATTAGTCTTATATATTCTGTAATGCTAACTTTGCCTGGTACTCCAGTGGTGTATTATGGCGATGAATTTGGTAAGCAGAATGATGTAGATTTTTATAATGAGCAAATTAAACTCACCGGCAAAGACGATACCCGCTTTTTGGTACGTGGACGTATCGACTGGGATGAGGTAGAAAAAGAAATTCAGAATCCAGAAACTCTTAGTGCTCAGGTATATACTTTGCTTAGCAAAATGCTTAAAACTCGCTCGGAGCATAAAGCCTTTGGTAGAGGTAGCATTGCTTGGCAAAATCCTAAGGTAGAGGGTAATGCAAATATACTAATGCTTGAAAGAGAGTATGATGGTGAAAAGATTTTGGTAGTACAAAATTTCTCTGATTCAGAGGCTAGAGTGAGCCTAAAGGATTATAATGCCAAAATGATTTTATCGAATAATGTAAATGTTGAAGGAGATAATTTATTGCTTGGTGCTTATGCTTATTTTTGGGCAAGAATCTAATAAATCAAAAAACGTATGAAACAACTTTTAATAACAATAGTATTTAGTGTATTCATTTTTATGAATATAAAAGCACAACAGGTAGAGCCTCCATTTTGGTGGGTAGGAATGAATAATGATGTGGTGCAGATAATGATTCACCATGATGGAATTGCCAAGCTAGAGCTTAAAACAGAATCCACAGATGTGGAGATTGTAAAGGTTAATAAGCTTGAAAATCCTAATTATGTGTTTGTAGATTTGAGAATTAAAAAGGAAGCAAAGGCTGGTGAAGTTGAGCTCAATTTTTATGGTAAAAAACGTCGTCCACAGTATACCATTAATTATGAACTAAAGGAGCGAAGAGCGAATTCGGCTCAGCGCAAAGGCTTTGGGCAAGAGGATGTTGTGTATTTGCTAATGCCCGACAGATTTGCCAATGGGAACACTGATAACGATAATGTAAAAGGATATCCTGAGCAGGCTGATAGAAACAACCCCGATGGTAGGCATGGCGGCGATTTGCAAGGGATAGAGAATAATCTCGATTATTTGCAAGAGTTGGGAATTTCGGCAATTTGGCTGAACCCTGTAATGGAAAATAATATGCCAGCAGTTAGCTACCATGGTTATGCTATTACCAATTTTTATAAAATTGATGCTCGCTTTGGTAGCAATGACGATTATCTGAAAATGGTGCAAACTGCCAAAAGCAAAGACATTAAAATTGTTATGGATATGGTTTTCAATCATTGTGCCTCGGAGCATTATTGGATGAAAGATGTGCCTGCGCTTAATTGGTTCCATAATTTTGAAGAATTTACTCGCTCAAATTATCGTGGAGGTACGCTTATGGATCCTCACGCTAGCAATTATGATAAAAAAATAATGAGCCACGGTTGGTTCGATAAAACTATGCCCGATTTGGATCAAACAAATCCATTTCTTGCCAAATACCTTGTGCAAAATAGTATTTGGTGGGTAGAGTATGCCGATCTTGGTGGTATTAGGATGGATACTTATCCTTATTCCGATCACGATTTTATGAACAACTGGGTAGCGGCAGTTTATGCCGAATATCCCAACTTTAATATAGTAGGAGAGGCGTGGCTTCAAACGGTTGCCAATACTGCTTATTTTCAGAATAGCACGTTCTCTAAAATTAAATCTCCTTCTAAACTTAATACCGTTACAGATTTCCCTCTTTGCTATGCTATGAATTCGGCTTTTAATGAAAAAGACAGCTGGACCGATGGCGTGGCAAGTTTGTATATGACTTTGGCGCAGGATTTTGTTTATTCAAATGCTGATAGTAATCTTATTTTCCTCGAAAATCACGATATCGATAGATTTGCCTCCAATATAGGTGGTGATTTTGCAAAATGGAAAATGGGAATGACTTTTCTGATGACTACCAGAGGTATCCCTATGCTATATTATGGTGGCGAATTTATGACCGAAGGTAGAGGGCATAAAAGCCACGGATATATGCGTACCGATTTTCCTGGTGGTTGGGAAGGTGATTCTACGGATGTTTTTGCAGGCACCAATATGACCGAAAAACAACAGAAATCATTGGCGTTTTCAAAATATCTATTGAAGCTAAGAAAAGAGCATTCTGCATTGCAAACTGGCAAGTTGACCCACTATATTCCAAAAGACAATTACTATGTTTATTTCCGAACTAACGATAAGGAAACATTTATGATTATTATGAATAATAGTGATGAAGGTTATAATCTGAAGCTTCACGACTTTGCAGAATCAATGAAGGGATATACAAAGTTTAAGAATGTTGAAAGTGGCGAAATAGAGAATATATCAAAAGAGATTATGCTAGACGCTAAAAGTGCAACTATTTTTGAGTTGATTAAGTAATCTTCTATGAAGTGTAATATAAATCATAGATATTTTTTTGTCCTATACTTAGCATTTGCCTTAGTAATTATTGACAGATAATACTTCTATTGTCAATTTTTACGTAATTTTGACAATTGTAGAATTAATGAAAATAAACCCAAAATCGTTTATTCCTATATAACCGAATATTAGAAACAATAATTATGATTAAAATAACTAAAATTACTCTACTAAGCATACTGCTGATTGGCTTAGTATCTTGCAATAGTGATACTGTAGAGAAATATGATTTTGAAAAACCTATTACAGTTCAAAAGCTTGATTATTCGAGTAATGTGCTTTATATGGATGCTTTTGTTGATGATTATAATAGTATTGATTCGGTTTTTATTGATGGAAGAAAAATGGGTTTTTATCAATCAAAAAAAATGATTGCTTTCCAAGGCTCAGATTTTGTAAATGCATATTCTGTAATGAATATTTGGCAAAAAGGAGTTTCTACAGATGTAGTTCTTAAAAAGTCGGAAAAACAGAAAGTAATGCTGAATTATAGTGTTGACTTTTCTGAGGATAATGAAATATCCATGGCAGGTGATTTTAATGGCTGGACTCCCTCCAAAACTATTCTCGAATGGCATGATACAGCATATCAGCAGGTGGTTTTTCTTGCTCCGGGCAAATATCCATACCAAATTGTGGAAAATGGAGAGTGGAAACTTGATCAGTTTAATACCAATACTGCTCCCAACGGACAAGGAGGGACTAACTCAGTACTAATTGTTGGAAATACTAACGATAAGCAAGTGAGTCTTATAACTGATAATCATACTCAGCATGTGATTTCTGTACTCTCAAATAGTAAAGACATACAATTTATAGTATTATTTAATAATAAAGATATAAGCAATGCTGTTGTTCGTGGAGATGATCTTTTAATTACAATTCCTGCAAAGGCTAAGCAATATGATTTGTCTTATATTCGTGTTTTTGCCTATAATGGCAGAAAGGTTTCCAATGATTTGTTAATTCCTTTGGTTAATGGTAGAGTAGCAACAGATATTGCGCAATTGCCTCGTACAGCATGGCAGACCAATATTATGTATAATGTATTTGTGGATAGATTTTCGGATGGAAATTCAGAAAATAATAATCCTTTACCTGAAAATATAGTGCTGCCGGCAGCCAACTATAATGGTGGCGATATGCAAGGTGTAATGGATAAAATTGAAGCAGGATATTTTGCAAATCTCGGAGTTAATACATTATGGCTTTCTCCTTTGGTGCAGAATGTTGAGGGTGCTTATGGTTATTGGCCTGATCCTGAAACTAAATTCTCGGCATACCATGGCTATTGGCCTACTTCTTTTACGCAAATTAACCCTCATTTTGGAAATTCTGTTGATTTGCATAATCTTGTTGGCCAAACTCATAATGCAAATATGAATATTCTTTTGGATTTTGTGGCAAATCATGTACATGAGGATCATCCTTTTATCAAAGAACATCCCGAATATGCTACAGAGTTGAATTTGCCTGATGGCTCATTAAACCTTGAGCGTTGGGACGAATATCGCCTAACTACTTGGTTTGATAAGTTTCTTCCTAGTCTTAAACTAGGGGATGAGCTTGTTGCACGTACAGTTTCGGATTCTGCCACTTGGTGGATTACAGAATACGATGTGGATGGTTTCCGTCATGATGCAGCTAAGCATGTGCCACTTTCTTTTTGGAGAATGCTAACTCGTGAAATTAAGGATAGTGTGGTAATGCCAACTAATAAGCAGGTCTATCAGCTTGGCGAAACTTATGGTAGTAGTGAGCTGATAGGTAGTTATGTAAATAATGCTATGCTCGATGCGCAATTCGATTTTAACGTATACGATGCTGCAGTGGGAGTTTTTGCTTCGGGAAATCTTATGACTAGTCTGGAAGAGAAACTTCAGGAGAGTATTTCTGTTTATGGTAGTCATAATATTATGGCTTATATCACAGGAAATCAGGATAGAGCAAGATTTATTTCCTATGCTGGTGGTGAAGTTAAGTTTGATGAAGATGCCAAGAAAGCTGGCTGGACTCGTAAGATTGGTGTTGGTAATGAAGTTGCATATAAGAAACTACAGCAGCTAATGGCTTTTAATATGACTATTCCAGGAATCCCAGTTATTTATTATGGTGATGAGTTTGGAATGCCAGGAGGTAACGACCCTGATAGTCGTAGAATGATGCGATTTGGAGAGCAGCTCTCAGCAAAAGAAAAGGAGAATCTAGAAGTAACAAAAAAGCTTATTTCACTTCGTAAATCTAATATGGCTCTACTTTATGGCGATTTTATTTATATGCAAGCAGAGGATAGTTCATTAGCTTATGCAAGAAAATATTTCAATAATACTGTTTATGTTGTTTTCAATAGTTCAGATGTGGAAATAAAGACTGAGTTAGTAACACAAGCCGATACTGATTTGGAACTATTAAAAGCTAATTTTAACGGAAAACTTATTATTGAGGGCGATAAAATCTTTATTTTTGTTGCTCCAAATTCATTCGAAATAATCAACTAAAAACATAAAAATGCAAAAGACAACATTATTGGCAGTATTACTAATTGCGATATTAGCAATATCATGCGATGTGGATTCTATTAAGAAAGAGAAAAATAATCAAATACAGGAAGAAGTATCTATTGGAATGTATCCAAAGTGGAGTGCTAATTCTAATATTTACGAAGTAAATGTACGACAATATACCCCCGAAGGTACTTTTGCAGCTTTTGATATGCATATCGATAGACTTGCCGATATGGGAGTAGATATTCTTTGGTTTATGCCGATTTCTCCAATTGGAGAGAAGAATAGAAAAGAGGGCTTGGGCTCTTATTATTCAGTAAAAGATTATATTGCTGTTAATCCAGAATTTGGTACTGCTGCTGATTTTCATCAGATAGTAAAACATGCTCACGAAAGAGGAATGCATGTAATTATAGACTGGGTTGCAAATCATACTGCCTGGGATCATAATTGGGTTACTGAGCATCCTGATTGGTATCAAATGGATGAAGAAGGAATTCTTAAATCACCTTTTGATTGGACAGATGTAGTAGCTCTAAACTATGATAATAAAGACTTACGCATTGAAATGACTAAGCAGATGGAGTTTTGGATTGATAGTTTCAATATTGATGGTTTCCGTTGCGATGTGGCATCAATGGTTCCTACCGACTTTTGGGATAGTACAAGAGCTGTTTTAAACCAAAAGAAAGAGATATTTATGCTTGCCGAGGCTGAAGAGCCTGCTCTTAATAAGAAAGCTTTTGAGAGTAGTTATGCTTGGGCTATGCATCATAGAATGGCTACTGTTGCCAAAGGTGATACTACTTCACAAGTATTGATAAATCAAATAAATGATGATATTGCTAAGTTTGGCAAGAGTGCTTACCTAATGCAATTTACTACTAATCATGACGAGAATTCGTGGAATGGTACCGAGTTCGAGAAAATGGGTGATGCTTATGAAATTATGGCTGCCCTGACATATGTAGTGCCTGGAATGCCTCTTATTTATAATGGTCAGGAATCTAAAAATGCCAAGCGATTATTATTCTTCGAAAAAGATGAAATAGTTTGGGGTGAATATGAAATGCTGGGTTTTTATACCAATATGATAAAACTTAAAAAAGAGAATAAGGCTCTTTGGAATGGAAGCTATGGTGGTGATTTTAATGTGATAAAAAATTCTGATCAGGATAATAATATCACCTTTAGCCGTAAGCTTGGTGATAATACAGTTATTTTTATTGGAAATTTCAGCAATGAGCCTTCGGATATGAGTTATGCTGTATATCCAGAAGAATTATCAGGAGATTATACTAACTGGCAAACAAAGGATAAGGTAAATATGGGAAAAATATATCCTGTTTATTTAGAAGCATGGCAGTATATGATTTTGGTAAAATAAGTGTTTTCCGTTTTTATCCAATTTTCAGAATAAATACTTTATCGAATTAATCTAATTACTCTAATTTAACCCATAGTTTTACGTCTAGCGTAAAACTATGGGTTATACTACTATGGAATTAAGAGTGCTGAAATAAATTTTAATTTCTTTCTATTTTTCAATTTGCTTTATTTAGAATTTGGGTCTAAAATATAGAGATAATATGAAAAATGTTAAATGAATACAACAAAAATACAATAAA
>JAOZSY010000352.1 GCA_029939445.1 Bacteroidales bacterium | reverse complement strand
GAGTAGCAAGCACTTGATAGGTTTTAGAGCTACGTTAATAATATTTATTATATAAGAGTATTATTTAATGTGCGTTTACCCTGGTTAGGATGAATCTAGCGGATAATTCTCAATTGCAATTACTACTCAAAGCTAATTAGATTAAAGAAAAAGACTTTCTTCTTTTCACCATTAGTTCCATATAAAACCTGATGACCCGACAATACAAAATAACTATCATACCAATGTTGTATTCGTCCATATCTTTCTGAAAGGATATTATTGCCCAGAACGGTTTCAATTTTATCTTCAGATTTCTTAAAAACAATATCATTGCCACTTACTGTTTTACTATACACATTACCATCGTGGTAATACGCCATTACGATATTAGAATCTGCTTCGGCAAAAACTAAAACACTCTCTTGCAAGTTAAGCTCCAATATTTCGGAAGAATGCATATAATTATCCCATACCATATCGCCAGTTTCATTGTAGGCCGAAACAATACAATTAGTAGTTCTATATCCATCAAAGACCTGATTCTGATACATATATCCTCTAGAGTCGAAACTGCTTTCATAATGATATTCTGGATAATAAGTTTCTGCAGAAACTACATATAATCCTCTTTGTTTCAGAACCTTTTTATGGGTCAACATTTTAAAACCCAATGAAACTTCTTTACCTTTTTTATGCTTTTGCTTAAGTTGTTTTTGCTCGTTAGCGGTAAGTGTTGCAAAAATATTTTTATATTCTAAAAACTCATTGGTTTTAAAAAACTGAAAATCTTTATTAACCACTTTCCCAATAAAAGTGCCATTTGCCACCACCTTATCACTACTTGTTTCGCGGCCAACATTATAATTAAATGTACCCAAAAGTAGAAGGCTACCATCATCACTCTTTACCAGGCTACCATCAATAATATTCACCGGGCTACCTGTTTCCAGTGCATAGATGTCCACTTCGGTTTTTGCTGTTGTATATTCAAAATAATAGAGGCCACTATTACTACCTTTATCAATCTCCACTATTAGCACCGCTTTTTCGTTATTGTCAAGTGATAAAGAGGTAACAACTTCCGCATATTTTGATAAGCTTGGAAAAGTGAATTCAATACCAAAAGGCATTTTTGATTCAATCAATTGATCAGCAATATCTTCAATTTTTTCTCCAAAAATAATAATGCGATTTCCAATAATTTCGAAACCAGAGAAAACAGACTTCCTACTTCCTTTTACATATTTGCTCCACATTAAGCCCGAATGCAAGTTGAATCGATAAAGCATAAAGCTTCCCTTTTCGCCTCCATTTTCGCTATAGGCTAGCCAAAGAATACTATCTCCATTTATTCTGTACTTAACGGGAGCGAATCCACGAGGCAATAATAACTTTTTGCTATTCTTTTTCTTAAACGACGAATCATATAAATCTAACACCCAGTTTACTCCATTATTAGAATGTCGATTTTCGCTTTTAAGAATTAAGAAGTTTCCATTATCAAGAGGCAAACCATAAACGTCTTCGTAAGTTCTAGAATCTACTTCCAAACGCATAGGATTATTATTCTGAGCTTGCAACTCTAATCCAAATAAAAACAGAAATCCTATTAATACAAATACTCTCATTTAATTCCAATATTAAACACCAAAGTTACAGCTATTTTTTAATTGTATAGCTATGTTTTTTTGATACTTTTGTATTTATGCAATCATATGAGGATAACATCATAATATTATTAAGAAAAATTGTTGCTTTGTCAGTCCCAGAGGATTTTGAAGCTACACAAGATACAACCATAGATATTCTTCTTAATAAATTGAGCCTACAAAAAGAAGAGCTCTTTCTTGTATGTGATAGTTTTATTAATACATACGAAATTCATGAAACTGTAGATAACGATATTAAACTTAAATCTGATTCTATTGATAATTGGAAATCGAAATATGATGTCGTCAATAGTAAACTAATTGCTTGCAAAGAATCTCTTATAAAAGAATGCAAAAAGTATCATATCAATATTGATTATGAGCTAAATAAACTCTTAAACTAATGGCTAATTTAACAGAAAAGAAAACCGGACTATTTTTTGGAACATTTAACCCTATTCATGTGGGGCATTTAATTATTGCTAACCACATTGTACAAAATAGTGATTTGGATGAAGTATTGTTTGTTATTTCTCCACAAAGTCCTTTTAAGAAAAAAGCTAGCCTTTTGGAAGATTACCACCGTTATGCTTTGGTTGATATAGCTGTGGAAGATAATAGCAAACTATGGGCATCAAATATTGAATTTAAGCTACCTCAACCCTCGTATACAACTCAGAGTCTTGCATTCCTAGAAGAAAAATATCCGATGAAAGAATTTGCTCTGATAATGGGTGAAGACAATATTATTCATATTGATAAATGGAAAAATGGCAAATTCATATTAGAGAATTAC
>JAOZSY010000351.1:1485-2429 GCA_029939445.1 Bacteroidales bacterium | reverse complement strand
GCCGACATAGAAATTTGTAATATTAAACGCATCTTTTGCACCTATTCTTCTTTAGGATTTATTTCCGTAACTTAGGCTATGCAAAGAAATCCTGCATCGACTAGGTACAAAATATGCTATTTACTAAATACAATTTTCTATCACGTCTTAGTATAATAGAAATGGTAGAAGTCAAGAATATATATAGTTACTTTGCTTTATAATAATTGGTCTTCTATTTTATTATTTTGCAAACGTATGAGTATATATGTTAAATACCGCATTATAAGTTTAATAAGTAATATATTATGAATTTTCCCAAGTCAAATACCTAACGGTTCTTATAAAAAAAACATCAATTTATATTTGTGATTATGATAATTATTAACTATATTTGCAGCACTAAACCACAAAGCTCAAAATAAAATGATAATCACAAGCCTACAAGCCTACAAGCCTACAAGCCTACAGACTATTATTATGCGATATTCTTAAAGAGGATATTACTATATATCCTAATCCAGCTACCGACTTTCTAATTATAAATTCTTCCTCCGAGCAAAATATGGATATTTCTATTTATTCCACCTCAGGGCAAAGAGTTTATTTATCAGAAAATAGCTTAATCCATGGTGAAAAAACTATTTCTCTTTCAGACTTTAAACCAGGAGTATATTTTATTAAATTGCAGACTCAAAATAATACAATAAATAAAAGAATGATTGTTCAATAAAAAAATCTATATTATGAAAAACATAATTTTAATAATTACATTCTTTATTGCAGTTTATACTCTACAAGCCCAAAATCTAAATTTTGAATGGGTGAAAAGCAACCAGAAAACAGGATCGTTCGGAATGACATCGGCAAAGTCTACTACACAGGATAACTTAGGAAATGTATATATACTTGGTAGTTTTACCGGTACTGTGGATTTTCATCCCAGCCCATACTATACTACCATA
>JAOZSY010000351.1:0-1475 GCA_029939445.1 Bacteroidales bacterium | reverse complement strand
TATATTAACTAGTTATTTTGATGGCTATTCTTCTTATATTCAAAAGCTTGATTCAAATGGTAATCTAATTTGGGTCCACACTGTGGATTTTGAGGATGGAACCCTTAGTAAAATTAAAGTTGATAAAAATGGTAGTTTATATATTATAGGAAACTTTAAAGATTCCGTTGATATTAACCCGGACACTTCTATATTTATGCTTTTTTCAAATGGAAATTTAGATGCTTTTATTTTAAAACTGTCTGCTAATGGTAATTTTATTTGGGCTAAGTCTTTTGGAGGCGCTGAAGATGATGTTATAAGTGATATATCTACTGATTCACAGGGTAATATATATTCACATGGCTATTATAAGGATACTGTTGATTTTGACCCTGGGCCAGGTATATGTATTTATGGAGCGGGTTATACTGTTTTTGATGATCCTGTACATAATGCATTTATACAAAAGTTGGATAAAGATGGAAATTTTATTTGGGCCAAAGCTTTTCTTAGTAGTGAACCAAGTCTGGGATCCCGTGGTATTTCCATTGATTTAGATTCTGACGATAATATTTGTTGTACTGGAGCTTTTGATGGACCAAGTGTGGATTTTGACCCAGGTATGGGAACATATAATTCGCCAGCCAATAATAGCAGTATGTATTTGGTAAAGCTTGATAGTATGGGAAGTTTTATATGGGCAAGGTTTTCTGCCAAAGTTGGTATAAGTGGATATGCTCGTCCCCATGCAATGAAAGTAGATAGGTTTAATAATGTCTTTATTACAGGATATTCAGCTTTAAGTATTGATTTTGATCCAGAACCTGATACTTTACTGCTTTCCGCAAACACGTTTATTCAAAAGTATAATGAAAATGGAGATTTTCTTTGGGCTAAATCTTATGGTTATGGTGATTATCCTCTGTCAATTGCCACCGATACATTTGGTAATGTTTATTCTGCTGGGTTTTTTAAAGACTCAACCGATTTAGACCCGGGGTCAGATACGCTTATGTTTTATACGTATTCGCCTCCTTCACCTTATAGTTCTACCGCTTATGGAGCGTATTTACAAAAATTAAATTCAAATGGAGACCTTTTATGGGCAGGTGTATTGCAAGGCAACCTTGGAGATTCTAAGGGATTTGACATAACTGTGGATAATACAGGAAATATATTTGCAGCAGGTGATTATTCTGGAACTATAGACTTTGACCCAAGCATTGGTGTTTACAATCAAACATCCATCAATAACTTTTCAGCTTCCTATGTTTTAAAACTAAGCCAATGCAAAACCCTCACCAACGATTATGTAACCGCCTGCGATAGCCTCATATGGATGGATGGAGTAACATATTATGAATCGGGTCAGGCGGCATATTTTACTTTGCCAAGTTCCACGGGCTGCGATTCGGTAATTTGCCTTTCTCTTAATATCCCTAATATAGATACCACCATAAGCATTGGTGATTATGGCGGTAGTTTTACTGCCA
>JAOZSY010000350.1 GCA_029939445.1 Bacteroidales bacterium | reverse complement strand
CTAAATCAAAACTAACTAAACTGTATGATAGCAGATAAGAATAGGATTAAATTTCTATGGGTTGTTTTATTAGTATTTTGCATTCAACCATTTAAGACATTAAATGCTCAACAGCAAAAGGAGGTTTACGACCAAACTCAATTTTGGATAAGTATTAACTCAACTCTAAGACTTAGTGATAAATTTGGGTTAATGGGTGACTTTCACATTAGAAGAAACGATTTTATTAAAGAACCAGACTTCTACTTTTTGCGTTTAGGAGGTGTTTATTGGTTAGATAATCAGTTCTCTTTTGCTGGAGGTGTAGCAACATTATGGAATGCAACTGAAACAAACGATGGGCTTTCTTTTTCACTAGAGAAAAGAATTTACCAACAGGTGTTGTGGCGCAATTCAATAAGAAAAGTAGTATTTATGCAACGAATTAGAACCGAACAGAGGTGGCAACAAGTTCTTAATAATGATGGTAGCGTTAATAGGGTGAGATTTTCAAATAGGGTTCGCTTCTTACTTTCGTGGAATATAAAAGTATTTGAAAATGAAAAATTACCGAAATTAGTAGTTTCTGATGAAGTGCTTTTTCATTTTGGAAGTGAGATTACATACAATACCTTTGATCAAAATCGATTATTTGTGGGAATAAATCATAGATTAAGCAAAACCTGGACTTTAGATTTTGGTTATATGCTGGTTTATCAGCAACGATACTCGGGATATCAATATGATAAGAACCATACTCTGCGACTATTTTTCTATTATAGTCCGGATTTTAGAAAAAATAAAAACAAAGACCTGCCACATTACCCAATTGGTGGTTCTGAATAGACCAAATTAAACTAAAGACTAGAGAAAATGATAAAGGAAAAAAGAAGTTTCGAATTACTAAATGATAAATGTCTCAATAAAGGTAATACTTTCAAAGGAAAAGAAAGAAAGAAATTAGGATTAAAGGGCTTATTGCCATATGCTATTTTTACGGAAGAAGTGCAGGTAAAAAGAGTTATGAATGCCCTGAGGGGTTTATCAACTGATCTTGAGCGATATTCGAACCTTACTGTAATACAGGAGAATAATGAAAACTTATTCTATAGGGTTGTAATGGATAATATAGAAGAGCTTCTTCCTATAATCTATACACCAACTGTAGGTCAAGCATGTATTGAGTTCTCCCATATTTTTAGGCTCTCACAGGGCTTTTATATTACACCTGAGGATAGGGGTGATATTAGAAAAAACTTAGATAATTGGCCCGAAGATGATGTTAGAGTAATTGTTGTTACCGATGGGCAACGCATACTTGGACTAGGTGACTTAGGCGCAAATGGAATGGGGATCCCCATTGGTAAGCTTTCACTATATACCGCATGCGCAGGCATCCCCCCACAACAATGCTTGCCAGTAATGATGGATATAGGAACAAATAATGAATCAATTAGAAATGATGAACTATATCTTGGATATCCTCGTAAGCGGTTAGAAGGTGATTCCTATTTGGAAATGATTGAAGAATTTGTAATGGCTATTCAAGACAAATATCCCAAAGCCTTGATACAGTTTGAAGACTTCCTGACGCCTAATGCTTATGCTCTGATTAATAAATATAAAGAAAGGGTTCTATGTTTTAATGATGATATACAAGGAACTGCCGCTGTGGCTTTGGCTGGAGTTTATGCATCAACAAGGATAACTAAGAATAAATTTTCAGACCTTAAAATTATGTTCCTAGGAGCAGGTTCTGCTGCTACAGGAATAGCTGATTTAATGGTTTCTGCATTCGAAAATGAGGGACTAAGTAATAAAGAGGCACGCTCAAGGTTATGGTTTGTTGATGTTAATGGTTTAGTAGTAGAGGAAAGGAGTGACTTAATGGACCATAATCTACCTTATGCACATAAACATAGGCAGATGGGTTTTATTGATGCCATAAGCTCTATAAAACCAAGTATATTGATTGGTGCTACCGGAGCTCCAAATACATTTACAAAAGAAGTAATTGAGTTAATGTCAGAAATTAACAAACAACCTGTAATATTTGCGTTGTCTAATCCTACTTCAAAAGCTGAATGTACTGCAGAGCAAGCCTATAAGTGGAGCAATGGAAATGCAATTTTTTCCAGCGGAAGTCCATTTGATAAGGTAGTTTACAATGGGAAGGAATACCGTTCTGGTCAAGGTAATAATGCTTATGTATTTCCTGGTATTGGACTGGGAACTGTAGTATCAAATGCCAAGACTATTCCAGATGAACTGTTCTTAGTGGCTTCGCATACACTTGCTAATTTGGTGAGCCAACAAAATTTGAATGAAGGAGCTATATATCCTCGATTAACAGAAATAAGAAATATATCATTAAATATAGCAACTGCAGTAGCGGAAAAGGTTTATGAATTAGGGATTTCGAAAGACAAAGAGAAGCCTGATAATCTTAG
>JAOZSY010000349.1 GCA_029939445.1 Bacteroidales bacterium | reverse complement strand
TAAAGTATTTGATGCTGGAGCTACTGCCGGAATAGGGTTTGTTCTTTCACCTTGGAAAATTGGTTTTAGGTATAACTACGGACTTCTTCCTTCGGTTAAATATGAGGATAATTATTTGAAAAATAGAGTTGTTCAGTTTTATTTTGCATTAAATATTAATAAAAAATAAGGAGTTATGGTACATTATAGAAATTCAAAAAAGAAAGTGCGCTATATTGGAATATTAATAGTCCTTATAGCTCTAACATCTGTTCAATGTGTTCATGAATATGATGATTATCCGTATTATGATACTCAGTTTACTTACGAGAGTTCTAGCGATTATACTGATAATGGTGATCCAACAGATCTTAACCTATCAATAGGCGAAATCAGTAGTACGTTTAGCTCTTCTTACGATAGAAGGTTTTATATACAGCCCGAAAAGGCATTTCCGTTTGATATACAAGCAATAAATTTAGTTTTAATTAATGATACAACCACTTTTTCTATTCATAGGCAATCTGTTTTTGCAAATAGTGTGGAGTTTAATGTAACAGGAACAGGTAATATTCAATGTGGTAGTTTTGGTAAACATGATGGATTTTATACCGAAGATTATATTGTTTTTGAATACAGTTCAACGGATAAAAATGGTTATAATAAAGTAATTACAAAAACAATTGCTCATAAGAAATAGTAATAATAGATTATTTAATTCTGATTTTTATCATTTTCAAGCTTGATGGAAAAGAAATAAAAACCGTAGCTATATTTTTTAATAGCTACGGTTTTTTTCTTAATTTTACAATTACATAAATTAGACAAATCAAAACACATATATTATGAGTAAATTTATTTATCAAGAGCCTTTTCCAATTGATAAGGACGACACAGAATATCGATTAATAACTAAAGATTTTGTTTCTACAATTGAGGTTGATGGTCGCGAAATTCTTAAAATTGACCCTAAAGCTTTGGAATTATTAGCAGAGGAAGCAATGACTGATGTTAGCTTCTTTCTTAGGCCTGCACACCTGCAAATGTTAGTTACTATACTCGATGACCCTGAGGCTACCGATAACGATAAGTTTGTTGCTTATACGCTTCTTAAAAACTCTGCTGTTGCTGCTGAAGGACAATTGCCAACTTGTCAAGACACTGGTACCGCAATTGTTATGGGTAAAAAAGGCGAGAATGTTTATACTGGCGTTAATGATGCTGAGTTTTTCTCAAAAGGTGTTTTTAATACTTACCAAAATAATAATTTAAGATTCTCGCAGATTGTTCCTCTTACTATGCTTGAGGAAAAAAATTCTGGAACAAATCTCCCTGCTCAAATTGATTTATACGCTACTCAAGGTAGTGAGTATAAGTTTTTATTTGTTGCTAAGGGTGGAGGTTCTGCCAACAAAACATATTTATATCAGCAGACAAAGCAATTGCTTACCGAAGATAATCTTACCAAGTTTTTAATAGATAAATTAGGAGATATTGGAACGGCTGCTTGTCCTCCTTATCACTTAGCTATTGTAATTGGTGGTACTTCTGCGGAGAAAAATCTGCAGGCAGTAAAGTATGCTTCAGCAGGTTATTATGATAACCTTCCTACTTCTGGAAATGAAGGTGGTCGTGCTTTTCGCGATTTGGAATGGGAGAAAAAAGTTATGGAAATAACTCAAGAGCTTGGTGTTGGTGCTCAGTTTGGTGGCAAGTATTTTGCTCACGATGTGCGAGTAATTCGTATGCCTCGCCATGCTGCTTCTAATCCTGTGGGACTTGGTGTTAGCTGTAGTGCCGATAGAAATATAAAGGCTAAAATTACTAAAGATGGTATTTTTGTAGAGCAAATGGAGAAAAATCCTGCACGCTTGGTTCCTGAAAACCCTCCACATCTTTCACCGGCAGTTGATATAGATTTAGATAAGCCTATGAATGAAGTGCTTGCTGAACTTAGCAAATACCCTGTAAAAACTCGACTTAATCTTTCGGGAACTCTTATTGTAGCTCGCGATATGGCTCATGCTCGTATTCAAGAAATGCTTGATAATGGTGAGCAAATGCCTGATTATTTCAAAAATCACCCAATATATTATGCCGGTCCAGCAAAAACTCCTAAAGGTATGCCTTCTGGAAGCTTCGGACCAACTACATCAAACCGTATGGACCCTTATGTGGGGCCATTCCAAGCAGTGGGCGGTAGCATGATAATGGTGGCCAAAGGTAATCGCTCGCCTCAGGTAAAGGATGCTTGCCAAAAATATGGTGGTTTCTACCTTGGCTCTATTGGTGGACCTGCTGCTATTCTTGCTAAAGAGAATATCCTAAATATAGAGGTTGTAGATTTTGAAGAATATGGAATGGAAGCCGTTCGTAAAATCAAAATTAAAAACTTCCCTGCTTTCATCATTACCGATGATAAAGGTAACGACTTTTTTGAGCAGTTATAAT
>JAOZSY010000120.1 GCA_029939445.1 Bacteroidales bacterium | reverse complement strand
ACGAGGGTAGTGGCAGTTATCTTGGGAAAATATTAATAAGAGATTATTTTCAGAATACAATGCCCATTGAACTTGAAGATAAGTTTAAGAAGAAGTTTTCCATTGAGTATTCTCAAGTATTGAATTCGGTTTATAAAAAACGTTTTCCCAATAAATATTTAGCAAAATACACAGTATTTTTAAGTGAGAATAGGGGCGAATTATATATTGAAAATGTGCTTAATGAAGCTTTTGAAGCTTTTGTAAAAAATCAATTATCGGTATTGATTTTTGATAAAGAAATACTTAAAGTTGGCTTTGTGGGATCTATTGCCTTTTATTTTAAAGACGTATTGGAAAAAGTGCTCAAAAGAAACTCTTATAAAATTGGAAATGTTTATAAAGAACCAATGGATGGTCTTATTAAAAAATAATTACATCATTTTCTTTCGTTTAAGAATATAAGGAAGTAGTATAGCATCAAAACCTTTCTCTATATCTACTTCCACAAAATCAATATTATATTGGCCGCATTTTAGCTTAATATTATTATTGTATTCCTTAATTTGTTCTATATACTTACTCTTTATATCTTTAGGATTTAGTTTTAGAATCTCACCAGTTTCACTATCAATAAACTTATAAGGGCGATTTTGATAATCAAAGTCCACTTCTAGTTTTGTTTGTACTACCTGAAAGAGTATTACTTCGTGCTTAAAATGCTTAAGATGTTGCAATGCATTAAAAATAGCTTCCTCATCTTCATTACTTTCAAACATATCGCTAAATATTACTATTAGCGAGCGTTTATGTGTCATTTCGGCAATTTGATGCAATGATTCGGCAATACTTGAGTTAGTATTTACTTCGGGCTTTTTATTCTCCAATAATTTTTCTAACTCATTGTAAATCATCTTCTGATGAGCAGAGTTGTTCTTAATGATACTACTATACTCAATTCTGTCGCTAAATACACTAAGTCCAAAAGCATCGCGCTGTTGTTTTAGTATTTCTATAATAGCAGCAGCAGCATAAACAGAGAAAGTACTTTTGTTTGGATTTGATATGCTAGGTTTTTTATCAAAAGGGAAGTGCATACTTGCACTATTATCGATAACTATATGGCAGCGGAGGTTAGTTTCCTCTTCATATCTTTTTATAAAATATTTTTCTGTTTTGGCGTATAGTTTCCAATCGATATGGCGAGTAGATTCACCAGGATTATATAGCCTATGTTCGGCAAACTCAACTGAGAAACCATGGAATGGACTTTTGTGATGTCCAGTAATAAACCCTTCTACAACTTGCTTTGCAAGTAGCTCTAATTTGCTATAAGCTTGTATGTAGTTTCTATTGATTCGGTTCGACATATTTTTGTATACAATATGCTATTAGATATATTATACTGTAATTCTAATAAAAGAAGCTATCTTTAATATATAATAAGATAGCTTCTTTATAGTTTCTTTATTTTAGATTACAATAATGCATCTAATTTTTGAGCTAATACACTCTTTGGTACAGCGCCAACTTGTTTGTCAACTAGTTCACCATTTTTGAAAAATAAAATTGTAGGAATATTACGTACTCCGTACTCAACACTAATATTTGGGTTAGCATCTACGTCAATTTTGCCACAAATAGCTCTACCTTCATATTCTACTGCAAGTTCGTCAACTAATGGTCCTACCATACGACATGGTCCACACCATTCTGCCCATAAATCAACAATTACTGGTACTTTTGAATCTAATACCAATTCTTTGAAATTGTCATCTGTTAATACTACGCTCATATCTTTGTTTTTTAAAATGTTACTATTCTCTATTTATGGCTACAAAAATAATAAAATAATTGAGCCATAGAGTTTGTTTTATATATCAAAAATAAAGCCCTGAAATAATAATAATCAGAGCTTTATTATAGAATATAATTCTTTATATCTTATTTATCATACACTGTATCAAGTATATCCATTACCATATCTAGGCTCTGAATACTTGAAGTAGCTTTTACAACTTTACCGTTCTTATAGTAAACAGTAAATGGAAGACCCATAAATCCTGCACATTCAGGAAGATTACGAACAATTGCTGCCTCAGGGCTATCAAAAATCATATCTACAAAAGTTATGTGGTTATATTTACCACTTTTTTCTAAATCTTCCATAATAGCATATACTGGTACACACATTGGACCCATACGTCCTAAACATACCATTATATTCTCCTCTTCGCTAATACATTTTTCAGCTTGTGCAGATGTTTCCCAGTGTTTCAAATTTGTTTGTAAAGTCATTATCTTGTTTTTATAGTTATTATTCAATTATTATGTGGATGAGCTTATCATTATTTATGCCATAACGCTATTTTGTGTCAAATTGACATAGCTGTATTTTCACTACTTTTTATGAAGTAAAATTTTAAGTTACTAAGAAAATTTTTGGAAAGTGTAGGCTAGTTTTAAGCAGATTACTATTTATAAATTCTTTGTTTATTTAAATATCTATGATAAGCATTTGCATTATTATTATGTTGTCGTAGGTTTCTTGCAAAAGCATGGGAACCAGAGTTATTAGGTTTAGCACAAAAATAATAATACCTATGCGATTCGTAATCAAGTACTTTATCAATTGTAATAGGATTAGCCATGCAAATAGGCCCTGGAGGTAATCCTTTGTATACATAAGTATTATATGGCGAATCAATTTTTAAATAATCATAAGTCACTCTTTTTACAGAGAAATCACCATATGCAAATCTTGCAGTAGGATCAGCCTGTAGCAGCATTCCTACCTTTAGTCTATTAATATAAACGCCAGCAATCCGCGACATTTCATTAGTTTTATTAGTTTCCTCTTGTACTATGGATGCTAGAGTTATAAGCTCGGTAGGAGTGAGCCCTATTTTTTTGGCCTTTGCAAGTCTTTCTTCGTTCCAAAAATCATCATGCTCCTTTTGCATTCTAATAATAAACTTTTCGGGAGTAGTATTCCACCACATTTCGTATGTATTTGGCAGAAAAAGTGAGATTATGGTTTCTTCATTATAACCCAACTCTTTAATAAACTCTTTATCATTTAAAAGTGTAATAAGCTGCAATGAATCAAATTCAAATTTTTCGCTTACTTTTCCAGCAAATTTTGGTAGAAAGCGGATATTATTGAAAGTAACTCTTATAGGTGATTGGGCGCCTGAACGTAATAGCGATACAAGCTCATTTGCGGTCATTTTATTTTTTATAATATATCTTCCAGGCTTTATATTCTCCTTATATGACTTTATGTCTGCCATCATATCAAAAGTAGATTTGTTGTCAATAATTCCTTCTTTATATAGGTCATCTTTTACATTATTAAAATCAGATCCATTTGCTATATAAAAAACTGTACTATTGTCTTCTATTGTAACAAGTGGTTTATTTAATAATTTATTAATGAATATAAAAGCAAATGCTGTAATCACTAATACTACAGCGGCCAAAAATATTAGAATAAATTTCTTCTTGTTCATATAAAGTCTTAATTTCAAATTGTGATTTTATAGTTTTTTTTGATAAAAAATTTCGTCATACCATTTTTCATTATACTTGGTCCATTGTTTACGAACTCCAGTTTCGATAAACCCTTGTTTTGTAAATAATTTAATACTATTCTTATTATCAAGCATAATAGAGCAGTATAATTGATTTAGTGTGAGTTTTTTAGTACAAATACGAATAAATTTCTTAAGGGCTATAGTAGCAATTCCTTTATTCTGAAAATCACTATGAATAACTATTCCGATTCCAGCTCTAGCATTTTTTTTGTCATAATCAAATAGGTCTATACAGCCACAGGCTTTTTTATTATTTGATATTACCCATCGTTTTTGCCCATTTTCTATAGTTTCTATTGTGTTTTTTGTTATAAAAGTTTCAATTTCACCTCTGGTAAAAGGAGTGCTAGTATGGCTTACTTTCCATATATCTTTATTGTTCTCTATTTCAAGAATAAAATCAATATCAGATAATTCCAATTCGCGAATACGAATTCCCATAATAGCTCTTTAATTAAATTGTGAATACTCCCTTATAAACCATTTTTGTTGGTCCACTTAAAATAATGTTGGTAAAAATCTCATCCTTATATTCAAAACTAACTCTTAAAACACCTCCCAATGCTTTAAGCTTTATTTCTTTATCAAATTTCTTATTTTTTATGGCAAAGGCAATGGCTGCAGCAGTGGCACCGGTGCCACAAGCATGAGTTTCAGCCTCTACGCCTCGCTCGTATGTTCTTATTATTAAGTTATTATCACTTTCTTCAACAAAATTTACATTTGTTCCTTTACTCGATTTGTATTTTTCAGAGTACCTAATCTCTTTGCCTTTATTATGAACATTAATTTCTGATACATTTTCCACAAACTCAATATGATGTGGCGATCCAGTATCCAAGAAAAACGTATTATTATTACCTTTAATATTAGATACATTATTCATCATTAGGCTAATGTCGCATTCGGTTTTATCTATTTTGTTTATAGTAGCATCGTGTAATCCATCAATTGCAATAAACCTAGTTTGGAATTCAATAATACCTAATTCTTTGGCAAAAGATACAATACATCGGCCTCCATTTCCACACATGCTGCCTTCATTGCCATCAGAATTATAATATTTCATTTTGAAATCATAGTCCTCAGAGTTCTCAATAATCATTAATCCATCAGCACCAATACCATATCTACGACTACACATAAATTCAATATCGTTATTGCTCAAATTATATACCTGCTCTCTATTATCAACTAAAATAAAGTCGTTACCAGCTCCATGGTATTTAGAAAAATGAATTTGCATAGATAGTGATTTACTTATTTAAATGCAAAGATACAAACGTATCAGTACATTTCAATATAAAAGTATTGCTTTTATACTTAAGCTCAATGAAACCTTCGTTAGAATACTTATAGTTTGCTTTTTTGTATTCGTATATTCCAAAAAGAATAAGAGTATTACGGCTAAGTTTGTATCCAGTATAGTTTATTGCAGATTCCCAATATTCAATATAAATACCTTCTTGTTTATTATTTACAGTGTTATTTACCAGTAAACTATCGTAATTATTTTTATTATTACAATCAAAATTATCTTTTACACCTTCAGGAATAATGTAGGTCGTATATATTAATTTATCTTTGGAAAGTGTTATTTCTTGATTGCTTTCTATTATGATTGAAGTATCAATTATCTCGTCATAATAAACAAGCTGAGTGTCGTTATTAATATCATTAGTAGTTGAATCTTGCATTATAGTGTCAAAAGTTTCAATGCTGTCAACGCCAATACTATCCACTAAAATAAGGCTATCTATTAAATCATCTTTAATTATAGTGTCAGTAATAGAAGTAGTAGCTTTAGTCTTTTTTTTCGTTGGCTTAGTTTGAGTAACAGTTTTAGTAACAATATCTGTTTCTTTAATAGTGTCTTTAGATAATAATAAATTAGATTTAGTATTTGATTGAAACTCAATAGAATCAATTTCTTTAATATCTTTTTCAACACTATTTTTATAATTATATAGTATAACAAAACCAAGGGTAATAATTATCCCTATTATAAAGAAGGTTGTTGAATATGTTTCTCTTGTTTTCAAAAAATATATATAAGAGTTTAAACGTAGATGCAAATATATGAATTTATCAATATTAAACTTCATAATATTACTATAATTTAGTTTCATTTTGAAAAAAAATCATCTAAGTTAACTATATAATTATTTATCAATATATATATCACATTATCAGCTTATTAATTTCAAATATTTATTATTTAAATTCACCTAAAACCATGAAATATCTGTAATATTTATCAATAATAGTTTTACTATTAGGGTAATGATTGAAATATTATTATATGTTTATCATCAGTAAATATGATTCAAATTGATAATGAAATATTAATACAAAATAGTATGTTTTTAAGGTGATTGTTTTTAGAGCCAAATTGGGGGATATTTTTTTACATATGTATTGCGTTTTTTTATATTTTTGTAGGTTGTACAAACTATATGCAAGAAAATAATAAATATATTCAACGCTTTAAGAGAATCCTAAAATGGATGCTGTATTCGGCTGTATTGCTGATTATTACGGTGTTTTTATTGTTTAGATTATCTAGTGTGCAAACCTTTGTTGCTCAACAAACAGCTGAACATTTTAGTAATATGGCTGATATGGATATATCCATTGGCTCTATTGATATCCACAATTTTCTTAGTGTTGGTATTAAAGATCTTAAAGTACGAGATCATCATGATAGCTTATTTCTTACAATTAAATCTATAAATATAGATATAATTCCTTCTTATTTATTTGAGGATAAAGTATTTGTAAAGAATATTTGTATTGATAGTTTGTTCTTAGCTCTTATTGAATATCAGGGCGAGAAAGAGCTAAATATTATGAAGATTGTTAATAGCTTTATTTCTGACAATAAGGATACAAGCTCCATCGACATTGGAATTAAGGCCAAGGAAGTATGTATTACAAATAGTTATTTTGCTTTAGATCTGCAGAACTCCGATCATTTTGATGGAATGGATTATACTCATCTTAATGTTGATAATATTAATATTTTAGTTCACGATTTTACTATTAAAGGTGATAGTCTTATTGGTAACATCAAAAAATTATCGGCTCACGAAAAATGTGGTTTTGATTTAAAAAGCTTTGTGGGCAATGCTCTAGTTAGTCCTCGTGAAATTGAGATTCCAGATTTAAAACTTTATACTAATAATTCGAAAATAGAATCTGATTTTAATCTTAGATATAAACAATGGCCTGATTGGTTAGATTTTATTGAAAAAGTTAGATTTGATAGTAAAGTTGAATCCATAATTCTTAATTTAGACGACATACGTTACTTTGCCACTTCATTGGAAGGGATGGATAATGTATTTTCGGGAAAGGCTAATGTAAGAGGAAATGTTGCAAATATTAAGATTACATCTGCCGATATTAAATATGCTAATGAGAGCTATTTTAAAGGAAAGGTATCATTAAATGGTTTGCCAGATATTGAGCAAACATTTATTAGGATAAGGGTTAAAGATGCATATGTAGATGCTAAAGATATTTCGACTTTTAATATTGCAAAAGATAAAAAAATTGATATTCCTAAGATATTTGATAAGTACAAATATATGAAAGTAAACGGAAGATTTACTGGATTTTATTATGATTTTGTGTCAAAAGCAAGTTTTAACTCTGCTTTAGGAAGATTCTCTACTGACATTTCATTACAGCCCACTGAAAATGATAAGGATTTTAAATACTCGGGTAAATTATCTACAAAAAACTTTAAAATTCAGGAACTTATAGGTACTTCTTATATCTCTGATATAACTATGAAAGCATCAATTAAGGGTGTTGGTTTAAATGAAAATGTGGATGCTGATTATAATATAATGATAGATAATGTAACCGTATCGGGTTTTAAATATCAAGATTTGGGATTGCAAGGTAAGATTGCTAATAAAAGATTAGAAACTGAGTTTATTTCTAATTCTGACTCCTTTAGATTAGCGGTAAATGGATTCTATGATTTTTCTGATTCTTTGCCTCATACTTCTTTACATGCTTCATTAATAAATGCTAGAGTTAATAGATTTGTTATGGTAAGCGAGGATACTCTTGGCCATGTTTCTGCAAATATAATTGCTGATATTCATGGAAATGATATTGATAATATACAAGGTTATATCAATATTTATGATGTAGAGTATAGTCAGAATGATAGAGCATTCAAAACAGATTCTATAATTACAAAGTCTTATCTCGAAAATTCATTTCGTGAGCTAACAATACAAGGAAGCAATATTGATGTTAATATAAATGGTTTTAGACGATTTAGTGATTTTCCCGTTATGCTTGATTTGTTGACAGAAGATGTGTTTCCTAATCTTACTAGCTTAACTAAGTTTTCTAATCATAATGCTATTGAATGGAGTAAGGAAAAAAATATTGCTGATGAGCAATTTAATTTTGATATTAAGTTTCTGGAAATAAACAGTATGGTAAGTGTATTCTATCCGAAATTTAAGATATCTAAAGACTCACAAATAAAAGGAAG
>JAOZSY010000348.1 GCA_029939445.1 Bacteroidales bacterium | reverse complement strand
TAAATGGAGGTCTTTGTGGGGTACAGCTTGAGAAAAATGTGGTATGTAAGGATTCCTTACACACCACGTGGGCTTTCGTGGAACATTATCGAACCCTGCCTTGCCGGCAGGCAGGCTTTTGATTGAGGATTTGGGATTTATTGATGAGTTTACGGCTTAATAATAAGTATCTTTGCAAATGTTAATTTGTATAATAAGATGGATAAACAAAATAAAATTGAGATATTTCAAAGTAAGGATAATCAAACAGAAATAAAAGTTAAGTTTGATAAGGAAACCGTATGGCTTGATGCACATGTCATTGCACAACTTTTTGATGTTAATCGTCCTGCTATTGTTAAACATATTAATAATATATACAAATCAAACGAATTATGTAAAAATTCAACCTGTTCCATTTTGGAACAAGTTGCAGCTGATGGCAAAAAACGTAAAATGAATCTTTATAATCTTGATATGATAATATCAGTAGGATATAGAGTAAACTCAACAAAAGCAACCCAATTCCGACAGTGGGCAACTCAACGCTTGAAAGATTATTTGGTAAAAGGTTATGCTATTAACGAAAAACGTTTAGAACAAAAACAGCAAGAAGTATTGCACCTTAAAACAGGAATCCAAATACTTAGCCGTGCCATAGAAGCTAGAAACGAAACTCATGAAAATGAGATACTAAATATCTTTGCAAATGGTTTAGAGCTTTTGGATGACTATGACCATGAGACATTGGACACCAAAGGTAATACCGAGCAAGAAACGTTTTTCCCTACTTATGATGATTATCTTGATTTCATTAAGCAAATGTATTCAGATTTTGAAAGCGATGTATTTGCGAAGCCTAAAGATGAAAGTTTCCATAGTTCAATAAACCAAATAGCACAAAGCTTCGGTGGTCAAGAGTTATATCCAAGCATACAAGAAAAAGCTGCAAACCTACTATACTTTATTGTAAAGAATCATTCCTTTGTAGATGGCAATAAACGAATTGCTGCCGCTTGCTTTCTTTATTTTTTGGATAAGAATAAAGCTCTTATAAATAAGAGTAATGAAACCATAATTAGTAACGAAGCCTTAGCTTCATTAACACTTTTTATTGCCACTAGCAAAAGCGATGAAGTAGATATGGTAAAACGATTAATAATAAGTATTCTGAATCGGAATTTGGAAAGCTAATATTAGTTTTGCAAAAAAACAAATACTCTCTAATAGTAAAAAAAGTCCGTAATAACGGACCAAACTCTCGGAAAACCCCATGTTTCCGAGGGTAAAAGAGAAATATTCCCTATTTTATACAAGTATTTGTTTTTTCATTATCTTTGATTCTTATTAAAAACTCAGATAGTTTTTCGATTGCAAAATAGTCTGTAATAACGGACCGAGCCCTCGGAAAACCAAAATCTTATATTTAATTGATATTTAATGATTTATAAATCGAAAATATTAGGCAATGAAAATTTGTATAAATGGAGGTCTTTGTGCGTAAGGGGGCTGAATTTATGGAGGCATTATTCAGCCCATCATGGATTAATAAGTATTATTCTAACGAATTAATAACTAATTTGAGTACGAATAATTACTCAGATAATTCTTATTCCGTAAATAATTTAGCTCCTTTACCATTTGGAACAGGAAATTATGTGGAAGGAGCAGTATGTAACTCATTAGCAGCAATATTTTGGAAGATAATTGCAGATTTTGATTCTTCGCATGATATGATAATCATTGAATCAGAAAATGGAAATTTATCTATAAAAAATCCATGGATAAAAAGCAGTTTGATTAATACTAAATTTAAAAGTCATATCTATGATACAATGGATAGCATTACAGTTTCAAATTCAGAAAATTATAATTACTTTGATGCTGTTTTAAACTCTTTAAACAGTAAAAACAATAAAATATGTAGAGGGGAATTATATAGATGGAATCTCCAGTACTATAACGGATGTTCATCATCACCAGTAATAAACAGTTTAAACCCTACAGAAGGTTTTGGATATAACAGCAATCAAGTATTGGAAATTTCTGGTTTAAATTTCATTGATATAGTTACTAAAGAAAAAGACCCTAATAGTCTTAATGTTGATATGAAAATAGTTTTTGACAATATTGAATACAGCGAATCCATTAACAATTCTTATGGTTATTATTTTGATAACGATAAATTAATGTTTCACAGACCTCAACAATATGTATTATCTAATACAAATGTAAACATAAAAATTAGAATATACATTGGTAGCGAATTCATTGAATCAGATGAAATATTATTCTTACTTAAACACTAATAAAATGAAAACAACCACTTATAAACATTTCTTTTTGTTATTATTAATTTTGTCAGTTACTTTCATTAGTTCTTGCAAATACGACCAAGCTGCATTTGTAATTAGAAATGAAAGTAGTGATACAATAAGAGTCGATTTTCACTTT
>JAOZSY010000119.1:3195-8103 GCA_029939445.1 Bacteroidales bacterium | reverse complement strand
ATCGAAATCAAAACCACTCAGTCTGACGAATTCCTATTCCCAATTCCTAATTCCCAGCCTTCGGTACAATTTTGATTTTCTCATTTCAATCGAAATCAAAACCACTCAGTCTGACGAATTCCTAATTCCCAATTCCTAATTCCCCATTCCTAATTCTAATCTACTTTAGTATTATTTTCTAACTGCTTATATGTATTCGATAAATTTTGTAATAATTGCTTACTTGGTTTATCAGAATTCTTAACTGCTTTTTCAAAAAAGAAAATAGATTGTTTTAAGTTTCCCCTAATGCCATTCAAAACGCCAAGATTTTCGCAAATACTAGCGTTTGATGGTGCAATCTCATATCCCTTTATTAGATAATACTCAGATGCTTGTAAATTATTCTTATAACGCCCATATATTTCGCCAAGCTTATTATAAGCTTCAGCATATGTGCTATCTTGTACAATCAAATTATTCAAAACTATTATTGCACTATCTTGCTTATTTAGGTTTAGATAATTGTCGGCTATAAAATACTGAGCCTCTGAATTAAAGCCAAAATTATTAGTGTAATACTTTAGAATACTATTTGACAGTTTATATGTTTTATCTTGATGAGTTTTTTTACCCAGAGCAAGAATATTAGTTTTAGAATCTTTAGTGCCTCCTTTTTCTACACTTTCCATATAGTAGGCAAAGGACTTTGTGTATTCTTGTTTTTCGAAATACACATTTCCTAATAATAAGTACGCTTGAGTGTATTTAGAATAAATATTTATTCCTTTCTTAAGGTAATTTTCGGCATTTTGAAGCAAAGAATCCTTAGTGAACTTATTGTTAGTTTCTTTTGCTTTTTCGTAGCTCTTACCGCCTGCTGACACATTGCATTTGGCAGAGTTTGCCGATACAATAACATCAGTTGTGAAAAGTGTATAATCATCTTGCCAAGCATAATTTCTTGTTATTGTTGTTAATGAGAAAAGACCAATTAAAGGAAAGGCTATGGCTAATGATATAAACTTAGGTTGAGAATCTCTTTTTGTAGCGTAGAGTATTAAGTATGCAAGAATAATTGCAAGACCAATATCAGCAATAAAAATAAAGCGTTCGTTCATAAATGCTCCAATACTTACAAAAAGATTTGATGAAATACTAAAAACTAGAATAAAAAACAACCAGCCAAAAGCTATATAATTACTGTGTTGATTTCTAAAAATGGTAGTATATAGTTTCCATAAAGACCATATAGTCATTGATATAAATATCGCTAATGTAGAGATTACTACAGTATTATTCCAATTCACTAATCCAATTGTATAGGGATAATAATCGTGGGTCAAATTATTTGGAAATATGTATAATTCGAGATAATGCCACCATGTATATAATATTGTAGCGTATTTTTCTCCTGTGCTGGCTTCTAGAAAAGGGTTGTTAAGTAATTCAGTAACGTCTACCGATTTTGGCATGCCAATTAGTGATAATCGGAGTGCAAAATATGCAATTATGCTTAAGGATAATGTGCCAAAAATACTCAAAAACTCTTTCTTTTGATAATAACGAAAGAAGAGTAACGACAATGGAATAATACCTAAAAATGTAAGACTAGTTTCCTTAGATAATGTTCCTAAGAACAAACTGATAAATACAATCCAAAGATATTTTGATCTTTGATTATCATAGTATTTCAGGGAAAATAGTAATGCCAAAAAGCTAAATATAAGAGATAGTATTAAGTCGAAACTCTTGATATTGGCAACCACTTCTGTATTTAATGGATGCGATGTAGCTATTATTGTAGCAACAAAAGCTAAGCTATGCCATTGTACATTTGTTGTACGAAATAACTTTAATAAAGTAAGATATACCAATACCATTGCCATGGCAAAGAATATTGTGTTTTGTATATGCCAAAGGGTGGGAGATAAGCCAAATATGGAATATTCTATATTGAATATTAGTTGTGATAATGGTCGGTATCTGCCTCCAGAAAGAAGTTCTTTACCCTCGCCAAGAAAGCCAGCAAAGGCATCAGTAGAAAATATCTTATAAATACCTTCAATACCTCCCTTGGTAAATTTATTATCGGTAACTATCATTATATCATCAGAAGCAAAATCAAAACTCCAGGTATTAGCATATAATAAAATACCAAAAGTAAATATTATAATTGCCTGTATTTGTTTGATGTTTAATGTTTTATTCGACATTGTATCCTTCTATATTTTCTGAGAGTAAAACTACAAAAAAAGTTATTTGTTTATAACTCTTATTTTATGGTATTATTTATTAATCTTAGTTGATTTTTTTATTCTATTTAATGCTTTTTAGTAATATATTTGCGGAAGTATGTTCACTAAATAGTCCATAATATAAACTATAATTATAGGTAGTTTATAATCCTATACATTTAAAAGATGTTTTATATGAATAATTGACGACTATAGTGTTAGTAATGAATTAAATAAGTTATAATAAACAAATAAACCCCAAGTAAGATGTCAGATATTGAAATAGCTAATAAAGTAAAACTAAGTCACATTAAAGAGATTGCTAAAAAAGTTAACCTTAATGAGGATGATATAGATTTTTATGGAAAATATAAAGCGAAAATTCCGTTAAAATTTATTGATGATGAAAAAGTTTCGCAAAAGAAACTAATACTTGTTACTGCTATTTCGCCAACTCCAGCAGGAGAAGGTAAAACTACTGTATCAATAGGATTAACGGAGGGTTTAAATAAGATTGGTAAAGGAACCGTTGTAGCATTAAGAGAACCATCTTTAGGCCCTGTATTCGGAATAAAGGGTGGTGCTACTGGCGGAGGTTATTCTCAAGTACTTCCTATGGAGGATATTAATTTGCATTTTACAGGAGATTTTTCGGCTATTGAAAAAGCGAATAATCTATTGGCTGCTTTAATTGATAATAATATTCAAAGTCGTAAGCGCACACTTGATATTGACCCTCGTACAGTTACTTGGAAAAGAGTAATTGATATGAATGATAGAGCTTTACGTAAAACAATTATCTCTTTAGGAGGTTTAGGGCAAGGTATTCCTCGCGAAACTGGCTTTGATATTACTGCCGCCTCCGAGATTATGGCGATTCTTTGTTTGGCTAATGATCAAAAAGATTTAAAAGTACGACTTGAGAATATTTTTATTGGATTTACATTTGATAAGAAAGCTATTTATGCTAGAGATTTAAATGCACAGGGAGCAATGGCTGCTTTACTTAAAGATGCAATAATGCCTAATCTAGTACAAACTATAGAAGGTAATCCTGCAATTATTCATGGAGGACCATTTGCTAATATAGCTCAAGGAACGAATTCTGTAATAGCAACAAAAATGGCATTATCATTAACTAAGGATTATGTTGTTACGGAAGCAGGCTTTGGAGCAGACCTAGGTGCTGAAAAATTCTTGGATATTAAATGTGTAAATGCTGATCTATCGCCAAGTGCAGTTGTAATTGTTGCAACTATAAGGGCATTAAAATATCACGGTGGTGTTGATTTAAAAGAACTTACATCACCAGATTCTGAAGCTGTGAGTAAAGGATTAGCTAATCTTGAAAAGCATATTGAGAATATTAAGCAGTTTAATTTAACTCCAATAGTTGCCATTAATAAGTTTGTTTCTGATAGTGATGACGAAATTAGTGTAGTTTGTAAAAGAGCTCAGGAATTAGGTGTAGAAGTTGCGGTGGCAGATGTTTGGGCAAAAGGAGGCGATGGAGCTGAGGAATTAGCAAATAAAGTGTCAAAAATTGTAGATGGTAATAAAGATAAATTTATACCTTTATACAAACTTGAAAGCTCAATAAAAGAGAAGATAGAAACTGTTGCAACAAAAATTTATGGAGCTAAAAATGTAGAATACTCTGCAAAAGCAAAAAAAGACTTGGCAAAAATTACAAAATTGGGTTTAACTAATCTGCCTGTTTGTATAGCAAAAACGCAAAAATCTCTTTCTGATAATCCTGAGCTAATTGGACGACCTACTGGCTTTACAATTCGTATTAGAGAAATAGAAATTGCCGCAGGAGCTGGTTTTATTGTTCCTATAAGTGGAAATATTATGCGTATGCCAGGACTGCCTGCTACTCCTGCAGCCGAGAGTATTGATATTGATAATGAAGGAAATATTTCAGGGTTGTTTTAGATTTAAGTTTTGCAATCTTAAATAAGGTATTCATTGGATAGTGAGTTGTAGGGAATGCAGCAGGGGTGCTTTTCCCCAAACTTGCTATCGATGATTTTAATCTGTGATTTGAGCAAAGCCCCTAGGAAGCTATGCAGTTAAGTATTTATTCTAACTTAGGCGCATTAGTAAAACTGCAACAACTCGCAGCCTTTGGCAATAAGTATCGGATAGATATTAAGGGTTTGAAAGTTGGTGTCTATTTTGTTCGCTTGGAAAGTTTTGGAGAGGTATTTTATAGTGGTACGTTTTAAAAAAATAAAGTGATGATTTTCAATCCCCAGTCACGTAATTGCCATGCTGCCCTTGGTACTTAGGAGCCAACTTAACTATATACTGTGGTACTTGCTTGATATATTAAAAGGTCCGTTCATACGGACCAAAAGCTCGGGAAACCCCTTCTTTCCGAGCTTAAAAGGGTAAAACGTCAAAGGAATGAGCGATGAGATTAAACAATTTAACAAAGCAGCTGATGATCTGTTTTTAACTGCTGTCTCAAGAGTAAGACAGCCAATTGAGGCGCTATTTAATTGGTTGATAGAAAAAACTGATATACAAAGAGCTAGCAAAGTTAGGTCAACAAAGGGACTTCTAGTCCATATTTTTGGAAAACTATCAGCTGCATTTATTCAACTAATATTTTAACCCTTGATTCGCATAATTAACCATTAACCATTAACCATTAACAATTAATAATTAATTAAAGCTTTTCCCC
>JAOZSY010000119.1:0-3095 GCA_029939445.1 Bacteroidales bacterium | reverse complement strand
ATTAACCATTAACCATTAACCATTAACAATTAATAATTAATTAAAGCTTTTCCCCACATAGTTTACAATACTCAGCGTCATCATCATGTTCTTCAAAATTGCAGTTAGTGCAAACCTGAGTATTTCTTCGTTGATGTTTTTTGCTATTTATTATCTCTGAAGTAATAATTCCTGATGGAACGGCAATTATTGCATAACCAAGTAGCATTATTATAGAAGCAATAGATTGCCCAATAATGGTTTGAGGCGCGATATCGCCATAGCCAACAGTAGTAATAGTTACAATGGCCCAATATACACTCCTTGGAATACTGGTAAAGCCTGTTTCTGGACTTTCTACAATATACATTATTGATCCCATAATAGTGACTATAAGAACTATAAAGAAGAAGAATACGGCTATTTTATGACGACTATTTTTAAATGATTCCATTAATAAGCGTGATGCTCCTAAAAATTGCATTAGCTTTAATACTCTAAATACTCTAAGAAGTCTTAATATTCTTATTATCATAAGGAAATGCGTACCAGCAAGAAATAATCCTATATATGTAGGCAGTACACTTAATAAATCTATTATGCCATAAAAGCTGAAAATGTATTTTTTGGGTTTTGCAGTAGTATATATTCTAAATAAATACTCAATACTAAAAACTATGGTAAAAAACCATTCCGAATAAAATAGTAATCTAGGGTAATCGTTGTGAATTTCAGGAACACTATCGAGCATAACTACTCCAACAGATAGTAAGATAAAAACTAATAGTATTTCATCAAACAATTTTCCTAAGAAAGTATCTGCTTCAAAAATTACATCATGAATTCTACATTTGAGATCTTTATTTTTGTCGTCAATCATTATTTATGCTTTTTTTAATAAATTATAGATATTTATTGCTTCTTTAGCTTCTTTCACATCATGTACTCTAATAATATCTGCTCCATTCTGTAGAGCAATCATATTTGCTGCAGTAGTAGCATTTAGAGCACTATCGGCAGTGATTTCTAGTGGTTTATATAGCATTGATTTCCGTGATATGCCTACTAATATAGGTCCTTCAAGAAATTCAAAAGTTTTAAGATTATTCAATAGCTCATAATTATGCTCCTGTGTTTTTCCAAATCCAAAACCTGGGTCGTAAATAATATCATTTACTCCCAAAAGATTTAGTTCTGCGCGCTGCTGCGACATAAAGAAAAGAACATCTTTTACAACATCATTATAATGTGGATTTTCTTGCATAACATCAGGTCTGCCTCCTGTATGCATTATTATATATGGAATATTTATTTCTGAAATTGTATTAAACATATTTTTATCAAATACACCTCCAGATATATCGTTAATAATATGTGCACCAGAGTTATATGCAGCTTTAGCTACTTCAGAGTGCCAAGTGTCGATACTAATAATTGCATTAGGAAAGTTATTACGAATAGTTTCTAATGTGGGAATAATGGTATCTATTTCGTGCTTAATTCCCATTTCTTTTGAGCCAGGTCTAGTACTTTGAGCTCCAATATCTATAAAATCAGCACCTTGCTTAAGCATTTTCTCTACCTGCAATAGTTGCTGTTTGTCCGAGGTGTATTTCCCTCCATCATAAAATGAGTCCTCAGTAATATTTAATATCCCCATTACCTTAGGTGTTTCAATAGTGAAAATATTACCGCCGATATTAAGTGTTTTGCTTTTTGGGAATAGGGTAGTCGTATGCATAAAATGTTCTTTATATTTATACAAAGATATGGAAAATAGTATGATTTAGAAAATAGATAATAATCGTATTATACAATAATGGTTTTAGCTGATATTTTTATTGATTATTGCAGTATAAAAACACATAATTAAATACAGTAGGTTATAATTTAATATTCTGATATCTTGATATATATATCTTGTGCTCATTAAGAATATATAGTTTTCGGTATAATAAGCAAACCAAATATCGATAGATAAGTTTTTATGGAAATAGCTATTATAATGTTAAAGTGTAAATTCATACTTTCATTTTGTTAATGCGTTTATTTGTTTATGCGTTAACACATTATGACATCCAATAAAGTAAACGTATACGTTTTACTAACAAAATATATTGAGAATACGATTAAACAACTTAACAAATATACACTTAAACATTTATAACACAATTATTTATATGATTTTAATAATTTCATTAGGTTTTTAACATAAAAGTAGGAGTTTGCACTGTATAATGTTAGCTTTGCACTCTTAAATATCTAGGTAATAATATGAACGATATAATGAGTTTTATTAATAGTAGATTTTCGAATAAGATGCGTAATTTAAAAGCATATACCGCTTTATCTATTCCATTTATTCTGGTTTTTGTACTATTAAGACTATACGATTATATTAATGTTTATAGTCATTCCGAATCCCTTATGAGCTTTGGAGAACTTATAAAATCATTGGGTATGGATTTTATGCTAGCAATGGGTTTCTCTGGTTTAGGTTTTATTATTTTTATGTTTTTGAGCTTATTCTCTTTTCGCTTGTCTAAAGTGATTTTTTATATCGTTTTTTCTTTAATAATTGTTCTATATATTGGCTTTCTCCAATATTTTAATAATGTATTAGTTCCATTGGATCAAGTAATCTTTATTTATGATTATAGTGATATTATAAATATTGCAATGGGCTCTGGCACAGTTGGGCTAATGGAAATACTAGTTTTTATTATCTCTTTGCTTAGTTATTTTTTGGCGAGCTATTATTTATCAAAGATTAGTATCTCTAGTTATTTATCTGCTTTTTATGCATTCTTAATTATTGGAGCGGGAGCTTCTACTAATGTATATATTGTTAGTCAAGTGCAATTTCCTGATGAGCTATCGTATTATTGTAATGCTAATAAGTTTGTTTATTTTGTGAAAGCAGTAGCTGATTATTCTAAAGCGGAAAAAGATATTGATATTTTGGAAGTAAATAATTATACAATACAGTATCGCAAATTAGATAGGTCAGCTAAGAAATACGGATCAGCATTATATCCATTTTATTATAAGAATGATTTTGAGAGTACTCTTTCTAAGTTTTTTAATCCATTGCCAGAAGGAGAAAAACCTAATAT
>JAOZSY010000118.1 GCA_029939445.1 Bacteroidales bacterium | reverse complement strand
TTTTAGGTCTTTCAAGCAAACATTATTTGTTTTATTGCTTATTCCATTTTCCTTTATTGGTGTTGGATGGGGACATTATATCGAAGGATTATCTATTAGCTTATTTAGCTTTTTAGGTCTTATCGCACTTATTGGAATTCTGGTAAATGACGCTTTGGTTTTTGTAAGTACATTTAATCTTAATATTAAATCAGGCGTTCCTTTTAAGAAAGCATTACATGATGCTGCTTTATCTCGCTTTAGGCCAATAGTATTAACCTCCATAACCACAATTGCGGGTTTAGCTCCTTTAATGCTAGAAACTAGCATGCAAGCACAATTTTTAATTCCAATGGCTGCTACAATCGCATACGGACTAGGCGTAGCAACAATAATGATTTTAATTGTTTTACCAGTTTTAATGTCATTATCCAATAGTTATAGCAGATTCTGGGCTTGGTTTTGGAATGGTAAAAAACTAACTGAAGAAGAGGTAGAACCTGCATATCAAGAAATACAATATGATAATGAAGCATAGAATATTAATATTACTAATGGCTCTTTTTGTGAGCAAGGCTATTTATTCTCAAGAAAAGACGAGTTTGAATCAAGCCATATTGATTGCTTTGGAAAACAATCGAAGCATACAGGTTTCACAAAATAGTGTAATCATTACTGAGAATCTATCCAGTCTTGGACAGGCGGGGCTACTACCCTCTTTGAATGCCTCTGGCTTGATAGATTATGGTAATGATAATACCAAAAATCAGATTCGTGGAACCACTAATACCGTTGAAAAATCTGGTGTTGAATCCAATATTTATAATGCTTCTATAAATTTCAATTATACTATATTTTCAGGCTTTGGCAATAAGCGCACTTTTGATAAATTAAAAACAAATATCTATTTGGCAGATGCCGAAAATAGGGTGTTTATTGAGAATATTATATTGCAAGTAGCTGCAAATTACTATAATGTAATTCGCACTGAAGAGAATTATAAGGCATTATTGGAATCCATCGAGATTTCACAGAAAAGATATGATTTAGCTAAAGCAAAATTTGAATATAGTGGAGGAACTAAGCTATCACTTCTTAATGTAAAAGTAGACCTTAGTAAAGATTCTGTAATCCTTTATGATGCCCAACTAGCTATGGAAAACTCTCGTATTGCATTTAATAGAGTTATAAGTATTTCTCTGGACAGTAATCTTGATTTGATAAACGACTTTGTGCCTGAGAATAATTATATATACGAACAGCTTAAAGATCAAATGATAAATCAGAACTCTCAATTGATGGCTATAAAATACCGTGAACAAGTGTCATTATTGGATTATAAAATTGTAAAATCATCATATTCTCCAACTCTTAGCTTAGGAGGTTCTTACGCTTATTACAACTCAAGTGCTGATAATAGCATCTATGATATTAACCAAACTCATGGTCCTGGCATTAACTTAAGCCTTAGTATTCCAATTTACAACGGTGGCAGAAGAAATGCAGCATTAAAAAATACCAAAATCATAATGGAAAGCACCAGTTTGCAAGCCGAAGATTTAGCATTACAATTGGAAATGGAGCTACTAATTGCTTATAAGGATTACCTTAACGCATTGCGTAAAGTTAAAATAGAAGGAATAAATGTAGAAACTGCCTCACAAAACTTTCAGCTTACTGAAGAAAAATATAAGTTAGGCCAGGTTATTAATACTACTTTTAGAGAGGCACAATACAACTTAATAGTGACCAAAAACAACTACAACAACTCTATTTTCAATGCAAAACTTGCCGAATTAGAAATCATTAAACTAAGTGGCTTTTTGCTTAAGCAAAATAAATAATGTATTAGAATAAACAAACAGCCCGTTGCTAGTTTGCAATTTTTAACTACACGTCGTCAGGCTGGAAGATATACTTGCCTTAAGCAATACCATATTGCCCACTTACTATTAATGAGGTGATTATGATATTTAATTATTATTTAGAATACTTGATTTTATATTAATCATAAAAAATCGTATATTTGCTAATACAAACAATTTATATAAAAGCAATATGTACGAAGAACTCCAAGCATTAGATATCATCCGTATAAATTTTAGTGAGGGCGGATTAGTTGCACTAAACATAACATTAGGAATAATAATGTTTGGAGTGGCTTTGGGTATACGTTTACGAAAGTTTAAAACACTATTTCTTAAAAAACCTAAGATGATTCTTGTGGGCTTGCTTTCACAATTTATTGCTTTACCGGCATTTACTTTTATCTTAACCATAATATTAAAAGATTATATAACCGAAGGAATCGCTCTCGGAATGATACTTGTATCAGCAGCTCCTGGTGGCAATATATCTAATTTTATATCTTCATTGGCAAAAGGTAGCGTAGAATTATCCATAAGCCTCACCGCAATAGCTACATTAGGCGCAGTAATCCTAACCCCTTTCAACTTTGCATTTTGGGGAGGATTATATATAAAATATGCTGATAGAGGAGATGGTGGAGGGCTATTAAGAACATTAGAAATAGACAATTTACAGATGTTTCAATCGGTCTTTATTCTCTTGGGAATACCTCTTATTTTAGGAATGCTTTTCGCTTGGAAATATCCCAAAATCACTGAAAAGATTAAAAAACCCATACAGACAGTATCCGTAATTATATTTATGCTCTTTGTTGTAATAGCGTTTATAAAGAATTTTGATATTTTTGTTTTATATATTAAATGGATTACTGTAATCGTACTTATACACAACGCATTAGCGCTAATAACTGGCTTTAGTATTGCTTCTTCCTTTGGTATAAAGCGTCGCGAAAGGCGTAGTATAACCATTGAAACAGGTATTCAGAATTCTGGCTTGGCATTAGTATTATTATTTAACCCAGCAATTTTTCCTGATTCACTTCCTCTTGGTGGAATGATGTTTATTGCCGCTTGGTGGGGAATTTGGCATATGATTTCTGGATTGGGATTAGCATATTTCTTCTCTAAAGTTCCTTTAAAACATTTTTAATTGTGGATACAAATCCTATTTTATTGGTTTCAGCTACTCGATTAGAAATTCAAGCTATTATTGATAATAATACTTTGGAAATTTCTGATGATCTAATCTCGACATCAATAAATAATCAATCTATTGAAATATTAATTACAGGAGTTGGCATACATGCTATGACCTACTCCTTAACCCGCTTATTATCTAGTAAATCCTATAAATTTATTATACTTGCGGGTATTTCTGGGAGTTTCTCGGAGCTTATTCCAATTGGAAGTATGGTAAATGTAATGTCCGAAAGCTTCTCAGATTTAGGGATTAATTCTGATAATGGATTCCAAACTCTATTTGATTTAGATTTAGCAAATCCTAATAAATGGCCATACGCTAATGGAATTATGGAGAATTATACTCTCATAAACAATAAAATAGTTGAGAATATAAAGATTGTAAAAGGCAGTACCATTCAGAGTATTCAAGCTATTAAAGAGAATAATACTGCTATAAATCTTGATGTAGAGAGTATGGAGGGTGCAGCCTTCTTTTATTGCTGCATGATGGAAAAACTTCCTTTTATACAAATACGAAGCATTTCTAACTACGTTGGAGAAAGGGATAAAAGCAGATGGAATATTCCTCTGGCTGTGGATAATTTAAATAATACTATTGTTGATATTTTGAAAGAGATTAGTTAAGAATACTATTTAAGAAATCATCTTAATACTGCTTATAAGATATAATTACTTCCTCATAATTATATATCGTAAAAGTTTTGGGCTTTGTAAGGTGATAAAAAGGCAATTATGAGCACATACACACAAATAATATATCAGATAGTCTTCACGACTAAAAACAGAGTATCCTGTCTCACAAAAGACAATAGAGAAAGTTTATACTCATATATTTGGGGGATTATCAAAAATAAAAATTGTCATTTGTATCGCATAGGAGGAGTGGAAGATCATATTCATATAATAACACACTTACACCCAAGTGTTGCATTAGCCGACTTAGTAAAAGATATAAAGACTTCAAGCAGCGCTATGATAAAAGCAGAAAAGATGTTTAAACATTTTACGGGATGGCAAATAGGTTATGGAGCTTTTACATATTCCGTAGAAGCAAAAAGCAACTTAATAAATTATGTAAAAAATCAAGAAGCTCATCATAAAGCTAATGACTATAAATCAGAACTAGAAACCCTTTTAGAAGAACACAAAATAGAATACGACAAAAAATACTTACTTTAATCTTCCATCATATACTATAAAAAACCTTAAACCACTCTGTGGTTTCAAAAACATGATATGTCAATAGCCACGAACTTCGTTCGAGGCTATTATACTTGAAGTCCTTTAGACTTCTAAATTATACATTTCTCACGACTGCAACGCAGTCAAAGGTAAATAACCCTGTACGATAGTGCAGGGAAAACTGTACGATAGTGCAGGGAAAACTGTACGATAGTGCAGGGAAAACTGTACGATATACATGGGTAACTACACAGAAGGGGGAAACGTCTGTAGGGTATCAGCTACAATACAAAAAATAAAAATCTAACTTTATCAATAAGCTAAATGATCACCACCAGCGGCACATAAATAAATAGTTATCTCTTTTTTTTATCTTCAATTCTTACCCATAATCCTTTTCTGAAAAACATATTATAGAATTTTGGTGAATTAAACACTAAATAAAAACTATTAGTTTCTCTATAAATTGTAGGGTTCAAATTTAACACATGATGTGTTGGCTTCTTCATTTCTATAACAAGTCTCTCCGAATTAAATGGTTTTACTGTTGAAATTACTCCTCTATAGGCTCTTATTATATTATCTTTTTCAGTAACATAAAAGAAGATACTATCTTCTTCTGATATCTTAAATCTAAAACTATCATATTGCCAATCTGCTTGTTTACCGCTAAAGAAACTTCTATCTATAATATACTCTCCATAATAATCATTTTTCTCTAAATAATTATTTCCTATAATAGCTCGAGCAGTTGTTGCTAACATAACTATTAAAATAATTATTCCCCAAATTACACCTAGTATTTTCCCAAAAATTAACTTCCTTGTAACTAGCCAAATAATTAGTAGTAAAATGCTTAAAGGTAAAACTATAAAAACTAACCCAAGATTAAATCCGAATCCCATATTTTATTTATTAGTGCTCATATCTCTTTCAGCTATCATAAATCGATAAACAATTTTCCAAACAACATAAGCAATAATACTTCCCAATATAGCTCCTCCAATAACATCACCTGGGTAATGTACTCCGAGATAAATACGGCTATAACCTACAAGCGAAGCCCATAAAAAAAACAGAATAGAGCTTTTAGGATATTTAGAGAAAACAGCCAATGACATAAAACTTGCGATAGCAAACATATTAGAAGCATGAGAGCTCACAAAACCATAATTACCTCCACAATGATTGCCAACAATATGCACCATATCTATAAGTTGTGGATTATGACAAGGACGAAGTCTTTCGAAAACATTTTTAAAGGCATGAACTGATGTATAATCTGCTAGCCCAACAACAGCAACTAACGCCAATACAACAATAATCCCTTTTTTGCCGTATTGCTTTATAATAAGATAAATAAAGAATAGCCAAAGTGGAATCCATGGCGTAGTTTTAGAAACCCAATACATAATAACATCAAATACAGAATTATGCATTCCATTGAAAAACAGAAAGATCTCTGTATCAATATTTAGTATTGTTTCTAACATTCAACTAATTATATCTGAAACCCATTAAATTTACTAGTAAATTACTATAACTCTTCATTCATCTTAATCCAAAGCTTATCTTTTAATTCAGAAATACCTTGCATTGTGATTGAAGAAATAAATACCATTTCAATATCTTTAGGCAATTCTGCTTTAAGATCTTCTATCATTTCTTCATCAAAGATATCGGATTTTGTAACTGCAAGAATTCTAGATTTATCTAATAATTCAGGATTATATAGTTTAAGTTCATTAAGAAGTATATTGTATTCTTTCACAATATCGTCGGTATCAATAGGCACCATAAACAATAGAGTAGAATTCCTTTCAATATGTCTTAAAAATCTTAAGCCAAGTCCTTTACCTTCGTGCGCTCCTTCTATTATACCAGGAATATCAGCCATAACAAAAGACTTATTATCATGATAGGATACAATCCCTAGATTTGGCTTAAGTGTAGTAAAATGATACTCTGCAATCTCAGGACGTGCTGCCGAAACCACCGATAATAAGGTAGACTTTCCTGCACTTGGGAAACCCACAAGGCCAACATCGGCAAGGATTTTAAGCTCCATAACAACCCATCCTTCTTCTAGATCCTCGCCTGGCTGGGCATACATTGGAGTTTGGTTGGTAGATGATTTAAAATGCACATTACCTAGTCCTCCTCTACCTCCACGCATAATGATAATCTCTTGACCATGATCCATTATTTCTCCAATAAAATCACCAGTTTCGGCATCCTTAATCAAAGTGCCTAAAGGCACATCAAGATATTTATCAGCTCCATCGGCACCAAAACTTTCTGATTTACTACCAGACTCACCATGTTCTGTTTTAATATGTTTACGATAGCGTAAGTGCAATAATGTCCAATATTGTTCATTACCACGAGCAATAATATGACCACCTCTGCCGCCATCACCACCATCAGGACCTCCTTTAGGAATATACTTCTCCCTACGCATATGCGTCGATCCTCTACCACCATTACCACTCTTGCAATGGATTTTTACATAATCAACAAAGTTTGAACTTGCCATAATTATAATGCCTAATGTTCTTTAATTAACTTACTTACTAAGCTATCTACCTCTTGGAAAATGCTTTCTGTATCACCCTCACCATCAATACTAATATACTTATCTTGTACTTTATAAAAATTACTCACATGGTCCTTTATTGTATCTTCCCACATCGCCAAACGGTGAATAATTAAATCAGTATTTTTATCATAAGTACGGCCTTTATCAGACTGTCCACGTTTTGACAAACGTTTTATTGCACTTAAAGTATTTGTTCTAATTTCAACAGCAACATCTACATGAGAATCCATTTTTTTCAAAAGACCATCAAGAATATATGCTTGCACTGTAGTTCGTGGAAATCCTTTAAAAACATAACCATCAACATGTGGATTTTCTCTTATAAAACGCTCCATTAAACGAATAGGGTACTCATCTGGAACCATATCTCCATTTTCTACATATGGCTGACATTTTTTTCCGATCTCAGAACCAATAGCTATCTCCTCTCGCATTATCTTGCCTGTAGAAATATATGCCAAATTATGCTCTTTAGCCAGTTTTTTTGCTTGAGTACCTCTACCCGAGCCTGGGATTCCTGTTACAACAACATTAAAATATTTACGCTTCAAGGTTTTATCAATAGCATTATTCAATCTTTCAGTAATATCATCAATACTACCTACGCCATCAATAGAAATATACTTTCCTCTACCTTTATAAAAGTCAATAAGAGGCATGGTTTTATCTTCATATTCCGTAAGTCGCTTTTCGATAACCTGAATTGTATCATCAGAGCGTCCAGAGGTTTTACCTCTTTCGAGTAGTCTGGCTTTTAGCTCATCACCAGGCACTTCTAAGCTAAGCATAAAAGTAAGTGAAGTACTAAGCTTTGACAATAATCCATCAAGAATATATGCTTGAACTACAGTTCTTGGGAAACCATCAAATAATATTCCATCCTTAGCCTCACTTCTAATTCTTTTTTCAATAATCTGAACAATTAGATCATCACTAACAAGTTGACCAGCAGCAATAATATCTTTTGCTTTTTGTCCCAAGTCACTACCTTCAGCAATCTCTTTTCGTAGGATATCCCCAGTAGAAATGTAAGTAAGATTGTACTTTTCAATAAGGTACTTTGATTGAGTACCTTTTCCTGCGCCCGGAGGGCCAAATAAAGCAATGTTTAGCATTTAAAAATGTTTTATATGTTTATTGTGTTATAATATATATGTCTTTCAAATTTCTTCCCAGCTGATCATAATCAAGTCCGTAACCTACAATAAATTCGTTGCCTATTTCAAAGCCAACATAATGAACCTCATAATCTTTTTGGAATGCTTTAGGCTTAAAAAATAATGTGGCAATT
>JAOZSY010000009.1 GCA_029939445.1 Bacteroidales bacterium | reverse complement strand
GTCGGTAAAAAGATTAAGAATTTTGATGCCAATAATGTTGTTTTTGAGGATGATAGTAAATTAGAAAGTGACTTAACAATATATATTGCTGCAGGGCAAGGCCATAAGGTGATAATGGATTCGAATTTGCCAATAAGTGATGCGGGTTTTATCAGAATTAATGAGCTATGCAGAGTGCAGAATAATAGAAATATATATGCAGTAGGAGATATTGCGGAGATTAAAGGTGGTCCTTCGTGGGTTGCTAAGCAAGGTCATTTGGCGGAAGTAATGGCAGATACTGCTGCTTATAATATTAATAATGAAATAAATGGGAATGGAAAGCGCAAAAGTTATTGGGAGCATCTAAATATTGTATGTGTAATGGATAGTGGCGATGGAGCTGCTTATATTAAACGCACCAAGAAATCTGAAACAATTATTCCACTTCCCATTATTGGCCATTGGATGAAACAAGCATGGGGATTTTACTATAAGAATTCTAAACTTAAAAGAATGCCTCGTATTCCGGGAATGTAATAGTAATGTTTTAATGGTATAATGATATAATGTTATAATGGTGGATTGCTTTACTTTTTACTTTAGCCTTTAAACTTTAACCTTTTCACCCTGAGCAAAGTCGAAGGGAACAACAAACAACTAATGTGTCCTTATGTGTCTTATGTGTTTCTTTTAAATAGTGCCTTCTGTGGGTTTTTTTAAAAGAAAAGAGATTCTGTGATTTTACTCCAATTCAACAAATAAACAAATAAGCAATTAAACATTTTAAGCTTATGTGTCCTTATGTTCCTTCAGTGTCTTATGTGGTTTTTTTTGAAAGGATAGAGGGGAAGAACTAGGAGAAGGAAAAAGGAGTTACGAGGTTTAATCCCTTTAAACAAATTCACAAATAAACAATTCAACAAATTATAAATTCACTTCCCTCATTTTTGTACTTTTGCAAATTGAACCAAAAATTAGTACAAATGAACGATAAGAATTTTAAAAGATATACTATTACCACTGCACTTCCATACGCTAATGGGCCTGTGCATATTGGACACCTTGCTGGTGTTTATGTGCCTGCTGATATTTATGTAAGATATTTACGAGCTCAGGGGCGTGATGTAGCTTTTATTGGCGGTAGCGATGAGCATGGTGTTCCTATTACTATAAAGGCACGTAATGAGGGAATTACACCTCAGGATGTGGTGGACAAATATCACGGTATTATTAAGGAGTCGTTCAAAGATTTTGGAATTTCTTTCGATATTTATTCTCGTACTTCTAATGAAATGCATCATAAAACTGCTTCAGAATTCTTTGAGAAGCTTTATAAAGAGGGTAAGTTTATTGAAAAAAGTAATGAGCAATATTATGATGCTGAGAACAATATGTTTTTGGCAGACAGATATATTACTGGCGAATGCCCACATTGTGGATATGAGAAAGCCTATGGCGACCAATGCGAAAGCTGCGGAACCTCGCTTAGTGCTACGGATTTAATAAACCCAAAGTCTGCTGTTAGTGGCAATGTGCCAGTAATGAAAGAAACTAAGCATTGGTATTTGCCTCTTGATCAATATGAACCATGGCTTAAGGAGTGGATTGTTGAAGGTCATAAGGACGATTGGCGACCAAATGTATATGGGCAATGCAAATCGTGGATTGATAATGGATTGCATGCTCGTGCCGTTACTCGTGATTTAGATTGGGGAGTAAAAGTGCCCATTGAAGGTGCTGATGGTAAAGTTCTTTATGTATGGTTTGATGCACCAATAGGATATATCTCAGCTACGAAAGAATTAACACCTGATTGGGAAAAATATTGGAAAGATGAAGATACTAAGCTTGTTCATTTTATAGGAAAGGATAATATTGTATTCCATTGCATAATTTTCCCTGCCATGCTTAAGGCCGAAGGTAGTTATATAATGCCTGATAATGTGCCTTCTAATGAGTTCCTGAATCTTGAAGGAGATAAGATTTCCACTTCTAGAAATTGGGCAGTATGGCTGCACGAATATCTTAAGGATTTTCCTGAGCAGCAAGATGTATTGCGTTATGTGCTTACTGCCAATGCGCCTGAAACTAAGGATAATGACTTTACTTGGAAAGATTTCCAAACAAGAAATAATAGTGAGTTAGTAGCAATATTAGGCAACTTTGTAAATCGCGCATTGCAACTTACTAAGAAATACTATGGTAGCGTAGTCCCTTCGTTAAATGAACTTAGTGATTATGATAAGGAAGTATTAAGTTCGATAGAGGGATTTCCTGCCAAAATAACAAAAGCTCTAGAAGGATATAAATTCCGAGAGGCATTACGCGAAACAATGAATCTTGCTCGCCTAGGAAATAAATATCTTGCTGATGAAGAGCCATGGAAAGTATATAAAACTGACGAAAAGCGCGTAGAAACGATATTGAACATAGCACTTCAAATAGTGGCAAATCTAGGCATTCTTGCCGATCCTTTCTTGCCATTTTCTATGAATAAGCTTCGTGAAATGTTGAATATGGAATTGCTAACATGGGATGAGGCTGGAGCAACTGACTTGCTTAAGGCAGGTCACCAAATGAATAAGCCTGCATTATTATTTAAGCAAATTGAGGATAAAGAAATAGCCGCTCAAGTTCAGAAATTAGCGGATACCAAAGAGGCAAATGCAATGGCTGAGCATAAAGCAAAACCAGCAAAGGAGAATATTGGGTTCGATGATTTTACTAAGCTTGATATTCGTGTGGGAACCATCCTAGAAGCTGAGAAGATTAAGAAAACGAAGAAACTTCTTAAAATAAAAGTTGATACAGGGATTGACCAACGCACAGTGGTTTCAGGAATTGCAGAATTCTATAAACCAGAGGATATTATTGGTAAGCAGGTGAGTATTCTTGTGAATCTTGCTCCCAAAAATCTTAAAGGAATAGATAGCCAAGGAATGATTCTTATGGCCGAAGATGCTGATGGTAAATTGGTATTTGTGGAGCCTTCTGATAAGGTTGGGGAAGGTAGTGAGGTGAGATAAAGGATAAAGGATAAAGGATAAAGGATAAAGGATAAAGGATAAAGGAGAAAGGTGAATAGGGAAGTGATTTAAGAATTGAATAATAATCAACTTCACCCTTCACCTTTCACTATTACGAACTTAAAATATAGGAAGGGTTCTTAATAAACAATTAAAGGAACCTTGCCGAAAGGTGGGTGACTAAACGATTCAACAACAAATATAATGAGTACAATAGCAATAGAAGGAATGGAGTTTTTCTCCTATCATGGTCATTTTGAAGAGGAAATGGTAATAGGAACACATTTTGTTTTGGATTTATGTTTCGAAACCGATACTTCAAAAGCGGAGAAAAGTGATAATCTTGAGGATACTGTAAACTACCTTTCGGTATATCTTACTGTGAAAAAACAGATGGAAAAATCATCACTTTTGATAGAGAATGTAGCTCGTAGAATTGTTGATGCTCTATTTGAAGAGTTTGAAGCAATAGATTCCATAAAGCTTAAATTTAAGAAGGTGAATCCACCATTGGGAGGCAAAATGGATGGTGTAAGTGTTGTTTTGGAAGAAAAAAGGTAATTTACAAACTGTATTCCAGACTTTTCACTTTAGCCCCTAACAATCCAAAATGGAGAAAGGACCTTTATCATATAAATAGTAAAAATGAACTTAACAGGAAATTGGAGTTATAGCGAGGATTTTGGAGCAGGAAATTCCACTGGCGAGGTAATACTTAAGCAAGTAGAGGATAAGCTTTATGCTGACTTTTCTTTTGTTGAGGAAATTGATGGCGATTATAGAATTGAAGTTCAAGAAAAGTTAGAAGGCGAAATAAAGAATAGTGAAGTGCTTTTGAAAAGCATGGAAGTTATTGCGAGAAATAAGAATGGAATAATAAAATATTTGGCAAATAGTTTTGAAGTACATATTGTGTCTGAGAATAAGCTTGTGGGCTCTAGTTTTGATACCGATAATGTTTGTGGAGTATTTATAATGGAGCGTATTTAATAATATTTAAAAAGAACAGAATGAAATATCCAGATTTTTATAAGCAAGTAAAAACCATTAAATTATACGACCCATTATCAGAATTTTTGGGTAGTTTTGAGGATGGAATAATAGAGTTTGATTATTTAAATATAGTGCAAGCAGCAGGTCATTCATGTCCAACTGTAGCGGGGGCGTATCTTATGACTTATAAAGCATTGGAAGCGCTTTATCCCAACGAAATTGCTGAGCGAGGAAATATCAAAGTAGAGTTTAAAGAGAATATTGAAGAAGGTGTTGCTGGAGTTATTGCCAATGTAATCTCAAATATTACCGGCGCAACTCGTATTACAGGATTTAAAGGTATTGCTGGCAAATTTGTTCGCCATAGTCTTATGAGTTTTGATGCAGAAACTAATTCTAGTGCTAGATTTACACGATTAGATACTAATAAAACTGTGGAGGTATATTATAATCCATCTATGATTGGTGGTTCTCCAATGATGCAGCCATTGATGCAGAAAACTATTGGTGGAATGGCGTCAGAAGAAGAAAAAACGGAATTTGGTAAATTGTGGCAAGCAAGAGTTAAAGCAATTATTATTGATAATTTTGATAATGAGAATATGCTTAGAGTTATAGAACTTGCATAGTAAAATCTATTCAAATATCATTTCTAGCACATCTAAGCTTTGTATTTCTCCCATCTCGGGGAGCTGTATTTTGTAAAAATGTATTATTCCATGCAATAGCATACTCCTATTTTTTGCACTTAGTTTTATGTTTTGCATATTGCTGTAATTGCTATTTAGTAAATTGCTAAGTAGCTCACTTTGTTGCTGATCAAAGTATTTATTGTGGGTTTGTATAATCTCAAATTCACCAGTTTCTATACAGAAATACTTTTTGGTAGTGCCATAGTTATTATGAGGGTAGAAGCCCAAAAAGCGACTTAGGTTTAGTAGAAATATAATATGGAAGTTGCCAATTTCATTCTCAGCCATCTCATCTAAAATAATAGTACTACTGTTTATAAAGCTAAATAAATCGGTATTTACCTCTTGCTCTTGTATGCTCTTAAATATTACCTCGCCAATAAATTGCGCAATGGTAGATTTATAAATATTAGTATGTAATTCTGCATAATTATTAAGGATATTGACCTCTTTAATATTGTTTAAGCTGGATTTTTCCTTATAACTAATTTCAAGATTTAGAGCCTGTAATACTTGAAAAAATGCAGCGCTAAATTTACTCTTCTTTTTCCGAACACCGTATACCATAAAGGATAATAGGCCACGTTCTTTGGTGTATATTTTTGCAATAATTGCAGTTTCAGAATACTTATAGGTTTTTAATACAATAGCCTCTGTTTTTATGTTCATAATTAAATATTTAGGCTAGTTATAAAATTATAGTCAAAATATTGCTTTAACATTTTATCATCATCAAAGTCTTTGGATTTTGCAATATTCATCTCGTCTTTTGCTTGCAATTCGTTCCCAATACGGTATAATAATACTGCTTTAAAGAAGTGTAAGTATGGGCTTTCAGGCTCAAGAAGCTCGTATATACTGATGTACTTATCAAGGGATTCTGCATTTTCTTTTCCTGAAAGTGATAAGTTTATCTTCGAAAATGTTACTAAACCTATATAGGCTTTTGTTCTTGCATAACTACTGGCTGATATGGGATCTTTTTTATTACTTCTGCTATTAATATAGTTTATCTGATTTTTCCACCATTTTAGCTTTTGTACGTCTATATTTCTTGTAAGATCTTTATATCGGTTGAGCTCTTCTTCTAAAAACATATCAGTGCGTCGATAATAGTTTTTTATTTTCTTATTCTTCTTTAATATTTCAAATTTATTAAGAATATCCTTATCGGAGCCATAGCTTTTAAATTTATATGCTATTTCCATAGCCTTAACAGCATAATAGTAGTTATTATTGGCAAAGTATTTTTCTGATTGGTTTTCATAATGTGATGAAAGGTTGTCATCTCCACCTTTTCCCCTGTGAATAAGAAAATTAATTCCTACACTTATATAACTAACTGGTGGCCATTGGTGAGGGCCGTTAAATACGAATGAGATAAGGTTTTTATTTAAAGATAATTTATCATCTAGATCATAATATTGTTCCAAAAAATTAAAATCCTTAATTCCTGCTATAAGAACTGTAGGAAATGGCAATTGATTTTTACGATTCATGCCAGCGCCACACATTATAAGGCCATTTATTTTATGAGAATAAGCAAAGTATTCTGCCATGCGAGCAGCTCCAGAAAAGCCGATTAGATATATTTTATTTCTGGATGTTTTGCTTGTGGAAATAAAATGAGTTAAATCTCTGTCAATAATACTTATATAATCTCTAACTCCATTTTCCACATCTTTAATACCTATTAATGCCATATGATTGTTGTCGGCATAGGTGTGTAGGGAGTCCATAATAAGTTGAGGCTTCGAATGAGGGTCTAATATTACTATAATACCATTTGTAAAATTACTGTCCTTAGGAATATATACATCATACAATAGTGGAGCTTTAGGAAGTGTTTCTTTAAGTGTTTTTTGGCTGCTAACAGTATCTTTATCCTTAGAGTAATTACAAGAAATAGTGCTACTTACAATAAATATAAGAATCCATATTTTAAAAGTATAAGTCATAAAAATTGCTTTGTTTTTGATAGCCCAAAAGTAATTAAAAATTTGCGAAGTAAATGAATAAACATACGGTATTAGGTATTATTAGTAATATTTTGATTTGAAAAAAAATATGTATTTTTGCAGCATAAATAATATCATAATATGAATACATTTAGATTTAGCACAAAAGAGAAGACTGAAGAGGACGGAGATTTATTATTGGAGGAAAGTAAGAAGCATGAAGTAGTACTTTTTAATGATGATGTAAATACTTTTGATTGGGTAATTAAGAGTCTTATAGAAGTTTGCGAGCATGAACAAATTCAGGCTGAGCAAAGTGCATATATAGTGCATTATAAAGGAAAATGTTCTGTTAAATCAGGAGAATGGGACGAATTAGTTCCTATTCACAGAGAATTATCAAGACGTGATTTAAGCGTGGAGGTGGTATAAAGATATTTTTTTTAGAATAAATAATTGAAAAAGAGCAATATAAACATTTTGCTCTTTTTTTGTGATTACTAATATGAAGTACTTTTATAACAATTATATTAAAAGTAATGCAACATTTTATATCTTTGTTGTGTCTACCTAGTAGCTTAATTTAATTTACATACGCATATGAAGTACATTTTATACTTTACACTAATTTTTTTAGTTATTTTCTCTACCGACACTTTGGCTCAGGGCAAACGTTCTGATAATAAGGGGTCTGTCATTGAAATAACTGAAATTGCAACAAATGGTTTTACATTAAGTATTACCATTAATGATATTGATTTTAAGAAAGAGAAATTAAATGGGCAGAGTTTTATAGGCCTTTATATTGACGATTTTGGGAAGAGTTTGGATATTGGAAATCCTCAATTGCCAGTTCTTAAACGATTAATGGAATTACCCGAAGATGCTAATTATAAAATAGAAATATTAGAACAAACAAGTAAATTGCTTAATCTTAATTCTTCAAAGCATTTTGATTTTATAAAACCAGCGCAGGCTTCTATACTTAAAGTGGAGAACCCTAATGTTGTTTTTATGATGAATAAGCAAACTTATAATGCTGATAAAGATTTTGAGTTGGATTTGGTAAAGATTACGCCTTTGGGTAAAATGAGGTCAAATTCCTTGGCACGATTAGAAGTTAGCCCAATAAAATATAATCCAGTAAGCAATACTATAGAGTATATTAGTAAATTAGTTATTAGAGTACATATTACTGATTTTGATGCACAGAAGTTAAAAGTTGAAAAGCAGAAATATCATTCTCCTTATTTCAATGTGCATAATCAATCTATAATAAACAGCAGCGCTTATGAATTAAGCAGCAAAGTTGTTTATAATAATCAATATCCTTATAAGTATGTAATTGTTGCTGATTCAATGTTTAAAGCAAATCTTCAGCCTTTTGTTCGTTGGAAAGAGAAAAAGGGATTTAAGGTTATAGAAGCATATTTGCAGGACCCAGCAGTAGGAAATACAACTACTTCTATTAAGGCATATTTGCAGGGCTTATATAATTCTGCAACACCAACTAATCCAGCTCCTACTTATGTTTTATTTGTTGGAGATGTAGCCCAACTACCTGCTTGGCCTTCTACTACTGGTGGTTATCATGTTTCAGATCTTCATTATTGTGAATTCACCAATGATTTTTTCCCTGAGATGATGTATGGTAGATTTTCTGCTAATGACACTTCAGAGCTGAGCCCTCAAATTCAAAAAACCATAGAGTATGAAACCTATGCCATGGCTGATCCTTCTTTTCTTGGTAATACAGTATTGATTTCTGGTTATGATGGTAGTGGTCATGCTCCAACATATGGCGATGGACAAATTAATTATGGAGTGGCAGAATATTTCAATAATAGCAACTCTACCAATTGTTTTTCGTATTTATATGTAAATGGCTCTTATAATAAGGATAACGAGATTTTTCAAAAAATTAATTCAGGAGTAAGTATTGCTAATTATACAGCTCATGGAGCAATCGATGGCTGGGCCGACCCTACTTTTAAAGTTGCTAATGTAGCAAATATGACTAATGATGGTAAATATCCTCTTATGATTGGTAATGCATGTATTACTAATCATTTTGATAGCCCTGTTTGCTTTGGCGAAGGCCTTATGCGCGCCAAAAACAAAGGTGCTATTGGTTATATTGGTGCTAGTGATAATACATATTGGGATGAAGATTATTATTGGGCAGTAGGTTATGTCGCAATAAGTACAAATCCTACTTATAATGCAACATCTCCAGGTTTATATGATAAAATGTTTCATACTCATAATGAGCCTTATAGTGATTGGGCAATGAGCTCCTTTCAGTATTTATTAGCTGGAAATATGGCTGTAACTCAAGCAGGAAGTTCTGTAAATTATTATTACGAAATATACCATTTGATGGGTGATCCTTCTCTTATGGCTTATCAAAAAGTTCCTGCACAAATTACCGCAACTTATACTCCATTTATTGTAACAGGCACTACCACATTTCAGGTAAATACAGTAGCTCATGCACTAGTGGCTATTTCGCAAAACGATACACTTATTACAAGTATTATGAGCGATGCTAATGGTGTGGCAATATTGCCTCTTGGTAGTTCATTTAGTAAAACAGGAATTATTGATTTAGTTATTACAGCGCAAAATTATGAGCCATACTTTCAGACTGTTTTTGGAGGGTCTCCAACGGGGCCATATGTTATAAGTTCTAACTTTGTAATTGATGACAATTCTGCTAATAATAACTCATTAGCCGATTTTGGTGAAGCAATATTACTTGATGTTGATTTTGCTAATTTAACCTCATTTGGTTCAAATGGCTCTTCTGCTACTTTATTATCTAGCGATACTCAGATTGTAATAACTCAGAATGCAGTTAATATAGGAAATATGCTTGCTTACGATACCATTAGTAAGGACGATGCTTTTGCACTAAGTGTAATTCCTAATGCTGCTGATAATCATGCTGTTCATCTTGATATTCAGATTACTAATACAGCTGGAGATACTTGGGTTACACCAATTATTATCCCTCTTTATGCTCCTGAAATTATTATTGGAGAAGTTAGGGTAAAGGATACATTACAAGGTGCAGGAAATGGTTTAATAGAATCGGGAGAAGAGGTTATTATTCAAATAAAGATGATAAACTCTGGCTCTAGAGATGCTCTTAATGTGGTTTGTAATTATACATCTATGAGTAATAAAGTGATAGTAGATAACGCATATACTATTAATAATTTAGAGTCTAATTCTTATGAATGGGTAAATTTCAAAGTATCATTTGCTCCGTCTTTATTTGATGGGAGTTTTGCAAATCTAGTTTTCGATTATGTATCGGGAGCGTATGTAGGTACACAAGATTTCCCAATGGTTGTAGGTCTTTGCGATGAAGATTTTGAAACAGGAAACTTTAGTCGTTTTGATTGGGATACAACTTCTACTAATACTTGGTATATTGATACCAACGTTTACGAAGGAAGCTACTCAATACGAAGTAAGGAGGCTTTAGCTGATGGTGAATCTAGTTCAATTTCTCTTAATATGAATGTGCTAGCATCAGGTCCTCTTAGTTTTTATACAAAAGTAAGTACGGAGTCCGGTTACGATTTATTAAATTTTAAGGTAGATGGAAATATAAAGGGATCTTGGTCAGGAAATGAACCTTGGACGCAGCAGAGTTATGAGATTGATGCAGGAAACCATACTTTTATATGGGAGTATTCCAAAGATTATATGTATACCGAAAACTTGGATGCGGTATGGATTGATTATATAATATTTCCACCAACGGATGCATGGACTGTAATTAGAGATAATAAAGAGCCTTTATTATCGGAAATTAAATTATGGCCAAATCCTGCTACTAATAATGTAAATATAGTGGTTAAGACATTAATAAAAACTGATATTTCGATTAGTGTTTATAATCAATTAGGACAAATAGTAATTGATAATACCGACTTTGGAAATTATATCCAAGGTGAAGTTTCAATGACGTTAAATACGTCAAAGCTAAAATCAGGAGTATATATAGTTCGTATTATTGCAAAAGATCAGCAGTATTATCAAAAACTAATTATTGAGTAAAAGTAAAATATGAATAATACAAAACAGAATCGTGATATTGACCAAATAAAGGCTCAATATCACGATTTTATTATAAAGTATAGCAATCAGAAAGCGGCTTTAGATAAACGGAGCTTTCTTATTTCAATGGCTAGATTTATTTCTTTTATATTATCATTGATTAGTTTTTACTTTGCAATAAAAGGAGAACAGCCTACAATGTGGGTGTTAGCGATTGCACTATTACTACTTTTTGTGGGATTAATGCAAGCTCACTCAAAGCTATTCAAGAAAAGAAGTTTTCTCTCAAATCTAATTCTAATAAATGAGCATGAATTATTATCAATGGATGGTGATAATTCTAATTTTGATGACGGGGAGCAATTTGAAATAGATTATCACGATTTTAGTTTGGACCTCGATATTTTTGGCAAACAGTCGATTTATCAAATGGTAAATAGAACAAAAACTACCAATGGTGCTAAGATGTTAGCAGCATGGTTTAATTCTCCACTTCTTGATAAGGGCAGTATTCTTAAGCGCCAAAAAGCCTCAATTGAGCTAAGCGAACTAATAGATTATAGGCAAACATTTGCTGCCAAAGGAATGTCAGTGGAAGAGAAAGCTGATGATTTTGACTTTCTTAATGATTGGCAAAATCAGTCAAATATGTTTTTCTCAAAAACTATATTTAAAGTATTGATAATCTTATTTCCTATTATTAATCTTACAAATATATTTTTATACTCCTTTGATATTATCGGAGGAAAAGTATTAGCATTATCATTGGTTTCGACACTTATATTCGTTGGCTTTTATCAAAAGAAAATTCATAAAATCCATCAAAGATTAAGCAAGCGATCTCAATTACTGAATAAGTATGTAAGCTTATTTAAGCAAATAGAGGATATGGAGTTTAGCTCGGATTTATTGAAAGAAATTCAAGAGAAACTCAATATTGATAGTAAGAAATCTTCAACGGCAATTAAAGATTTATCAAGGATATTATCTGCCTTGGATTCTAGATTGAATGTGATTGTAGGAGTTATACTAAATGCAATTTTTATATGGGATATACGCCAAATATACCGTATGGAAGCATGGAAGGATAAGTATGCCGCAAACTTTGATGAGTGGTTTAAGGCCATTGGTGAGTTTGATGCTATAATAAGTTTATCAAATTTGAATTATAATCGCCCTCGATGGAATTATGCAATAATAGCAGATGATAATAAGTGGGAAGTTAAAGGAATGCGCCATCCATTAATGGCATATAACGAATGTGTGGCTAATGATTTTTGTGTAAACATAATGCCATTTATAAAGGTAGTTACTGGGGCAAATATGGCAGGAAAGAGCACCTACCTCCGCTCAGTGGGTAGCAATCTTGTACTTGCTATGATTGGGGCTGTTGTAAATGCAGACGCGATGATTTTCTCTCCTTTACAGATTGTCAGCAGCCTTCGCACTTCCGATTCGCTTATGAGTGGCGAGTCGTACTTCTATGCAGAAATAAAACGCCTACAAATGATAGTAGATCGCCTTCGTAAAGGTGAAAGAATGTTTGTTTTGCTAGACGAAATACTTAAAGGAACAAACTCCAATGATAAGGAGCAAGGTTCAAGATCACTATTGGAGCAGTTGATTAAATTAAATACCATAGGCGTAATAGCTACCCATGATCTTTCTTTGGGAAATCTTAGTTCTTTATATCCAAAATTTATTCAAAATCAATGCTTTGAGGTAGATATAATAGATGATCAACTATCCTTTGATTATAAAATAAGAGATGGAATTGCACAAAATATGAATGCCAGTTTCTTACTTAAGAAAATGGGTATTGTAGAATAGCTGGATAATGCGTGATTACTGACAATTGCCAACCCAAGACCATTTATTTATACCTCTTTATCTCTCCACTTTTAAGTTTTCTACGATATTCTTTCAAATCTCCATAAACCTCAGGAGTAAGAATAAACAGCCCTATAAGGTTTGGAAATGCCATTGTAAGAATCATCATATCGGCAAAAGCAATCACAGCGCCTAATTCCATTGCAGCACCTATTACCGTGAAGCTAAGAAAAATAAAGAAGAAAGTGTAATTTAATGCCTTTGGAGACAGATTCATTTTCTTATAAAGTCCTGCAAATAAAAATTTAAAGCTATTAAGTCCATAATACGCCCAAGTTATCATAGTAGAAATAGCAAAAAGCACAATTGCAAAGGCCAATACATAAGGAAACCAGCTAATAACGCTACCAAAGGCTGCAGAAGTTAGTTGGGAACCACTAAGCCCATTTGCTAATTCGGGCTCATAATAGCCAGTAAAGACAATTACTAAGGCTGTCATTGTACAAATTAATACAGTATCGATTACTGGTTCGATAAGAGCTACATAACCTTCTGAAATGGGTTGGTTGGTTTTAACTGCTGAATGGGCAATAGTTGCAGAGCCCACACCAGCCTCATTGGAGAACGATGCTCTTTGAAAACCTACTATTAGAACTCCTAAGAATCCTCCTTTTAGAGCGTCAGGGTTGAAAGCTCCATCTATTATTATCCCAAAAACAGCAGGAATTTCAGTATAATGTACTCCAATAACTATCAATGCGGCTAAAACATATATTCCAGCCATAAATGGCACAACTTTCTCGGTGACTTTGGCAATACTTTTAATTCCACCGATTATCACAATCCCCACTATTATTGCTAATACCAAACCAATCCAAATACCATGGCCAGCAAAAGATGGTTCAAGAAGTTCAAATTGCATAAATGTTTGATTGGATTGAAACATGTTTCCACCGCCAATGGCAGCACCAATCATCAGTATTGCATATGTTACAGCAAGAACTTTTCCTAAAGGCCAAAGACTAAATTTACCAATAGTTTTATTCTTAAGAGCTTTCTCTAAATAAAACATTGGACCTCCAGAAACAACTCCTGCCTTACTAATATTTCTATATTTTACTCCCAAAGTAACCTCCGTGAATTTCAATGACATACCCATAAGACCTGCAACTATCATCCAAAAAGTTGCTCCAGGACCTCCAACGGTAATTGCAATTGCTACACCAGCAATATTTCCTAAACCTACTGTGCCTGAGAGGGCAGTTGCCAATGCCTGAAAACTTGTAACCTCTCCTTTATTATCAGGATTATCATATTTGCCACTTAATATAGCTATAGAGTGTTTAAGGCCTGTTATATTAATAAACTTCATTCTAATAGTAAAGAATATAGCTCCCAAAACTAACCATACAACAATAAAAGGGATGTTTTTCTTTATGGGCTTACCTTCTTTATCAAGGTATGGACTGCCGTCTTCCTGATAAACTACGGGGTCGTATATTCCTGATGCTGTAAATGGATCCCAGAAAAGAATTTTTTCAAGTAACGCAACTTTAGGCTCAAACCAATGATTTATCTTCTGGCTAATGGTTAATTCAACTGCGTTTTCTTCTGCAACAACTTCCTTGAAATCTTTAGCAAAAAGAGTGATGTTCATCCCAATGAAAAGGAATGCAATTAATAGTATTTTCTGCATAGGTAATATGATTATTATTGGAAAAGACAAATGTATAAAAATAATTGATATGATGAACAGAGGTGCTTCTCTTGAGCGAAGGCTTTGCTACGCCCGCCTAACAGTGAGCTGATGACTCTAAGGGCTTAAATCGCTTACGCAATCGATGCATTCTGCTTTGGTTTTTGATCTAATTAATGAACCAATCATATTTCTTTGTTTATTAATAGCCCTAGTGTATGACGCTATCATTATTCCAATAGAATGGTTAAGGTCAATTGTTTTAGAGTTGTTAATGTCATTGGAGGTGCGACTTTGAGTCGCGCTTCCAGTGACATCATTAACCAAAACCATCAAATGAAAATGATTAGGCATAAGGCACCAACTGAGCCAGAGCATATGCGTGGGCTGCATACTAACACCTTTGCTGCATTAATAATTAAACATTAATCTAAAATCCTTCTAAAGTCATAAGTACCGTTGGGATAAGTAGTAATGCGCCTACAATTAATAATACCAAAATTAATTTCCAAATCCATTTTACCCATATATCGTAAGGAATACGAGCAACACCAAGCACTCCAATTAGCACTCCTGAAGTGGGAGTTATCATATTTGTAAAACCATCACCAAACTGAAAAGCCATTACTGTTGCCTGTCTGCTTATGCCAATAACATCAGAAAAAGGAGCCATAATTGGCATTGTAAGAGCAGCCTTTGCCGAGCCCGAGGGTATAATTATGTTTATTACGTTTTGAATTACATACATCATTTCCACAGAGCCAACCTTGCCCATTCCTTCAATTGACGACGATAAGCTATTAAGAATTGTATCAATTACTTTTCCTTCTTGCAGAATTAGAATAATACCTCCTGCCAGGCCAACTACCAGTGCCGCAGAAGTAATGTCTTTTACACCATCAATAAAGTGTTTTACTATTAGGTTAGCATCGTAATTCATGCTAATTCCAGACATTAGCCCCATCACAAAAAATAAGGTAGCAATCTCCATTACATACCAGTCGTATCCCATTACTCCTACAATTAGAAATATTATGGTGAAAAGCAATAAGTTAAGAATAAAGAAATGTACAGATTTGCGTAGGCTTAATATTCCAAGAACAGCAAATAAACCTGCCGATATTGGTAGTATCGGATATGTAGAAAATGGTGGAACTCCTATATGTAATTCTGTGCTTGGGTAAATAAATGCATATATAATTATTACAGCTAATACCATAATATAAGAAGCCCATGCAGATTTTGGAGTATGGAATTTAATATTCTCAATGGAATTATCAGAATTTCGCTTTCGCCAGTAATCATCAATTTTATAAGTGAGAGATTTTTTAGGATTTTTCTTAATTTTATTAGCATAAATAAGAATAAAAGTAAAACCAACAGTATTGATAACTACCCATGAAACCATTCTGTAACCCATGCCAGAGAATAACTGTAAATCAGAAAGCCCCTGTGCAATTCCTATGGTAAAGGGGTTGAGGATAGCTCCAGCAAAACCTAATCCTGCAGCAACAAATACTATTGCCACGCCCGTAATGGAATCGTAGCCCATACTTATTGCCAAGGGGACTATAATTATTATAAAGGCAATGGTCTCTTCGCTCATGCCAAATATTGCCCCAAAAGCACTAAACATTGTCATTATAAGTATCAGAATGATATTATCTACACCAACAAATTTTAAGGCTCGCCAATGTTCAATCTTTTTAGTAAAATCAAGAAATGAATATATTCCCACATCTATAGCTCTACTTTGATTCATAATCCAAAATGCACCACCAATCATTAGAATAAAAACAATAATTCCTGCTTGTTTCTCAAAACCATTGAAAAAAGCTGATAATATTTGCCATGTTTGAGGTTGTGAGTCTACATGGTGGAAAGAGCCGTCAATAATAACTGTGCGCGATACTCCATCTACAATTTTAGTAGTTCTTTCGTATTCGCCACCAGGAATAAACCAAGTTGCAATTCCTGCAATTATTAATATTGCAAATACTATTACGTATGTATGTGGTACTTTTTTAAGCATGATATTGGTGTTAATTAGTTTTTCTTTTTATAAAATATTGCCATAAGTCGTTAAAATTAAATAGCGTCATACTGAGTGATTTTTCCTTAGAAAAATTGTACCGAAGTATGACGATTTAATTAGTCCGTAGCTTTATTCTTTAGCATTGGTACAAAGGCAAAGTTGCCAAATGTTTCTTGATGAAATTCTTTTTCACCTACTCTTATTACTTTTGTCATAATTTGACCCTCATCTCCTCCAATTGGAATTATCATCCATCCACCAATTTTGAGTTGCAATAGTAGTTTCTTAGGAATCTCAGGTGCTCCTGCAGTAATTATTATTTTGTCAAAAGGGGCATAAGTTGGAAGCCCTTTATAACCATCTCCATAAAAGAGGTTTAGGCGATAGCCCATTTTGCTAAGAAATTTGGAAGTCTTTTCGTAAAGTTTTTTCTGACGTTCGATACTATAAACTTTTGCCCCCAATTCGCAAAGCACACTTGCTTGATAGCCAGAGCCAGTTCCTACTTCTAGGATTTTGTCGCCACGTTTTATCTCTAGGAGTTCGGACTGAAAAGCTACGGTATATGGTTGTGATATTGTTTGCCCCGATCCTATGGGGAATGCAACATCATTATAAGCAAATCTATCGAAAGAAGAATCAAGGAATTGGTGCCGAGGTATTTTTCCAATTGCCTTAATAACAGACTCATTGGTAATACCCTTCTTTATTATTTCTTCAACTAATGCGCGGCGCATTCCTTTATGGCGGTATGTGTCAGTCATTTATGCTTTTTAATTATTAACAATTGTACTTTAATTATCTGCAAATTTAAGTGTTTTATAGCTAAATAAATAGACTTATTTTTGATAAAAGTCGTAGTTTTATGAAACACCTTGCAATTTTTGGTCTGGGAGATGATATTGATGAGCATATAACTCAAATTAAGAATAATGGAAGTTATAAGCTTACAGGTATTTATGACCATAATACTATTGAAGCAAAGAAGATTGCTGATAACTATGAAATTAAATGCTTTGCTTACCCACTAGATGCTACTAAAGCACTGAGTATTATGGATATAATAGAAGCTAAGCTTACTGCTTTTGCAGTTTAGCTTTATATCAAATGGGAATTATATATCCATTCCAATATTAATATATAATCCCAATTCCTTATTTAATGTTGAAGTATTTAATTGTAATCCTATTGGTCCTATTGGGGAGTTATAAGTATAACCTACTGAAGCAGAAAATATTAATATTGAATTTGTTAGGAGCTCTTCAAAATAGTTTGATACTAGAGCTGCATTAGGTCTTAAATATATGTAATGAGAATCCCATAGTTTATATCTTAAATCTAGATAAGTGATGGCTACATTATTTATTATAAAAGCACTAAACGGCACGCCTGGCATATAAACACTGTTTGCATATTCTTTTTGATTGCTACCACCAATAATAAAGTAATATGCATATTCACTACTATTGTCTGTGCTCCATAATCCTCCAACAAATAATTTTGGCAAGAAACTAAGCCTATTTGTAATATTTAATACGGATCCTAATTTTACTTTAGAAAATAAACCAGTTTCTGGTCTTCCCACGTTAACATAACTGGTTTGCATACTCAAGAATGTTCCTTTAGTGGGGAAGTATTTATTGTCGTAACTGTCATTAATAAATTTTAAATAAATATTATTATAAAAAATACCTAAACCCTCAACAGGAATTGGTGATACTTCGGCAGAGATATCAAAAAACTCTAGATTAACTCCAATTACCAATTTTGAATTATTGGAGTAATTAATATTTCCAAATGCACTTATATTTCCGAAACGAGTAAAGTATTTACCTTTAATAGACTTAAAATCATCATTATATGTATAGTAAGGTCTGGATTTATAACCGATATCTAAACCAAAACCAACCCTCTGTCCTCTTTCTGATAAAAACAGTATTTCGCCAGCTGGAGTATTTCCCATTTTGATAGATATATTGGTTTTAGAACCTTTAATAAGGAAGTTGTTGAATAGGAAATTAACTTTCAAATTAGCTCCAAGGTCGTAATTATAATTAGCTCCAATTTCAAAAAGATTCTCTGATTTTTCTTCAACTTCTATATTTAGAATATAGGAATTAAGAGTTTTTTCTAATTTGTAATCAATAGATTTAAAGAAATTACTGCTATAAAGTCTGTTAATTGCATTGTTTATATGCATTATATCGTTAGTCCCTGGTAAGTTTAATCCTAAACGCCCTAATACCATAGTCTTAGGTACATTATTCAATCCTGTAATGTTTATTTCTGATATATAAATAATATCAGGTTTTTGAATTTCTCTTGTAGTTTCATACTTTTTCTTATTGTCCTTTATTTTTCTTGCTAATGCTCTTATTTTATCAATATTAGCATGAGCAATGTCCTCACCTCTTTCAATTACCTTTCCTACATCGCTAAAATCTAAGGCTGATATATCATCTGTTTCAGGTTTAAGGTATAGGTCTGTTATTTTAATATTTTCTAACAATCTATTATAAGCATGGTAGCTACTAGTTTGTTCTAATATGCTTAGTATGCTTGTAATTTCATCTATATTTAGCAAAGGAGAACCTACATCTACACCAATTATAAAGTCAACTTCCTTATTAAGTTTCATAATATCTATGGGAAAGTTATTTACCATCATACCATCAATAAGCATATGCCCTTGAAAATCAACAGGATTAAATATTGTAGGTATCGACATAGTAGCTCTAAGTGCAAGAGAAAGCTCGCCATTATCAAGCACCATAGTATCACCTGTTGCAAGTTTTGTAGCTACACAAAAGAAAGGTATAGGAAGCTTGGAAAAATCTTTGATGTCGGCAACAGGCCATGTTAGTTTATTAATATAATTAAGAACAAGTTGCCCTTCTCGAAGTCCTTTTGGTAAACCAGGAATAAAACCTTTAACAGGCAGACTTAGAAGATATTGGTCATTATTTATTTTTTCATCAACGGGCAAATCTGAGCGTTCGGGTTCGTCACTCATTAATTTTGTCCAAGGCATTGATTTTGTAATAGAGTCAAGTTCCCAAGGGCTGTATCCACTGGCATATAAACCGCCAACAAGACCACCCATACTTGTACCTCCAATAAAATCCACATAAATCCCTTCTTCTTCAAGTACTTTTAATACTCCAATATGGGCAAGCCCCTTGGCGCCACCACCACTTAGCACCAGACCAACATGAATTGGCTCATCCAAACTATTAATAGTTTGCATGGTTTTAATATTAATAGAATCGTTCTCTACTTGAGAATAGGAAGAAACTCCTATAATCAAAAAGAATAGAATAAAAGAAGAATTAATAATGTGCTGCTTCATATTATGCAATATAGATGGTTAATTATTAACAAAAATAGCTAAAAAATGATTGTGTACTAGCTTTTTATAACAATCCTATTAAAAATTAGAAAACAGTTGATTAGCTTTATAACATCAAAAACTATTTATTATATCTTTGCCTTTGGAAAAATATTTTTATGCAAAGAAGAATTAGAACATATATAGCTATAGCTATAGTTATAGCCATAAGTGCTTGCGCTACTGTAGTAAGGCCTACAGGAGGGGCAAAAGATGCAACTGCACCTGTGGCATTAAATTATAATCCGCAAAATGGAAGTGTAAATTTTGCAGAAAATAAGGTTGTGATAAAATTTGATGAGTTTATTGTACTTGATAAACTAAATCAACAAATGGTAGTATCGCCACAAATGCCAGAAAAACCTGTGGTTAGTATCAATGGAAAGAAGCTTATTGTTGAGCTCCCCGACTCCTTAAAAGAGAATACTACTTATACAATATTCTTTGGCAATGCTGTTGTCAATTATAAGGAAAGGATTCCTGTGCGTAATTTCTCTTATGTTTTCTCTACAGGCGCTATTGTTGATTCGTTAATAATAGAAGGGTCTGCTGTAAAAGCTTTTGATCACACTAATTATGATGAGCTATTTGTTATGCTATATAAGTCTAAGGACGATAGTGCTATTTATAAAGAAAAACCATATTACCTTACAAAAGCTAATAAAATTGGTAATTTTAAACTTCCTAATTTAGCTCCTGGAGAATATCAAATTTATGCATTGAAGGATGCAAATAGGAATTATATTTACGACCAAGAAGATGAGGAAATAGCTTTTTGCAAGACCTTAGTTTCGCCATATCACCCTTCAGAATTTATAGGTAACGATAGTGTAAAGCCTAAAAAGGAGAAACCTAAGGATTTGAATCTTTTTGTTTTTCAGGAATGGCCCGATGATATAAAGTATATGGATAAGAAAGTGACTCCAACTAAAAAAATACTTTTTACTTTCAATAAACCTATTGATAATTTTAATCTTATTCCATTGAATTTTGAGCCAGAAAAAGATTGGCATTTTGATGTTTATGGTAATGATCGGGATAGTGTAACTTGCTATCTTATGGGTGTTGAGCAAGATTCTATAGACATTATTGTTGCTGATGGCGATTTGCATTTAGATACTTTAGAAATTGTATTAGCAAAAAAGCAAAAAAGGAAATCTTCAAGCTCTAGCTTTGCTATTTTTGGTAATAAAAAGAAAAATAATGAAAAAACAGATACCATCAAAAAGAAGGTTATTGTAAAGATAAAAATATCTGATAAAATAACTAGATCAATACATTTTTTCTCTGAATTGAGTTTTGCATTTGAAGTGCCTCTTGCGAAATACCAAGCTGATAGAATACATCTATATAAAGCACGAGATACTTTGTGGAGGCCCGTAAAGATTGAAACTCGTATAACTAACGAAGATAGAAGACAAAGAGTAAGTATAAAAGCAGATTTTGAGGAGAGAAAAAAATATAAATTAGTAGTAGACGATAGTACTTTCTTCGATTTGTATAATTCTACCAACGATTCCATAGAAAGGATTTTTTCGACCACTGAACTTCGCGAGTATGGTAGTCTTGATTTAGAAGTGAATTATCCTGGCAATAACTCTCTAATAGTACAACTTTTAAATGCTAAGGAAGAGATTATTAGAGAAGATTTTATTAACGAATCGCAATTAATTAAATACCCATATATGATTCCTGGAAAATATAAAATTAAAGCTATTATTGACAATAATGGAAATGGAAAATGGGATAGAGGTGATTTTGAAAAGCGCCTTTTACCAGAAAGAATTTATTATGTGAATAAAATAATTGATATAAGAGCTAACTGGGATAATGAGCAAATCTGGGAATTGGAAACAGAAGATTAGCTAAATACTTCTTAGTATTGTATTATTTTTTGTTAAAGGGATAATAAGTATTAGTTAGCAACGTTTTTTTTTTAAATTCGTGGATCGAAAAATTAGTTATAAAAGCCTTAAAAGGGATTTTTAATTTATGCAACAAAACTTACAAAACAAAACATATGAAAGTTTATCAAAAGTTAAATAACTGGATTGGCTGGGCAGTATTTGCCTTAGCATCAACAGTATATCTTTTAACGGCAGAGCCAACAGCAAGTCTTTGGGACTGTGGAGAGTATATTGCAACAGCATATAAATTACAAGTTGGTCACCCTCCAGGGGCACCATTTTTTCAACTTTTAGGAAAGTTTTTTAGTTTATTTGCTGCCGATACCTCTCAAGTGGCCTTTATGGTTAATGTAATGTCAGCTTTTGCAAGTAGTTTTACTATTCTATTTTTGTTCTGGTCGATAACTCACCTTGCTCGCAAAATGATTATCAAAGGCGATAATGCAAAAATTGAAGGAGCTAATCTTATTGCTATAATAGGTAGTGGACTTGTGGGAGCTTTAGCTTATACTTTTACCGATTCGTTTTGGTTTTCGGCAGTAGAGGGCGAGGTGTATGCACTTAGTTCGTTCTTTACAGCAATTGTATTTTGGGCAATGCTCAAATGGGAAGATGTGGCCGACAAGCGTCATGGATACCGTTGGTTAATTCTTATTGCATACCTTATAGGCCTTTCCATAGGTGTTCACCTTCTTAACTTGCTTACTATTCCTGCATTAGTTTATATTTACTATTTCAAGAAATACGAAACCTCTCCTAAGGGAATCATTTTATCGGGTATTTTATCAATTTTTCTATTGGCAATAATAATGTATGGTATTATTCCATGGATTGTTATCCTTGCTGGTAATTTCGAAATATTCTTTGTTAATAATCTTGGAATGCCTTTCCATAGTGGTACTATTGTATATTTCTTTATTGTACTTGCATCTATTGCTTTTGGATTATTCTATACTCAAAAGAATAAAAAACTTGTTGCCAATACAGTAATTTTGGGAGTTACATTCTTAATTATTGGATATTCGTCATTCTTTATTCTTGTAATTAGATCAAATGCTAATACTCCTATTGATGAGAATAATCCTGAGGATGCAACGTCAATGTTGGCTTACTTAAATCGTGAGCAATATGGTTCTACGCCATTGCTAACTGGCCCTTATTTCAACTCGCCAACAAACCCTGGCAACCAATGGGAAGATAAATCTGCCGTTTATACAAAATTATACTGTGTTGTAGTAGAAAAGAGCTTGCCAAAATCATCAAAAATTAAGGTTGGTGATAGAGGCTTAATAAAATTTTATCAGTATAAAAAAGATGCTGAGAAGTTTATTGCCGAGAAAAATAATGCATCATATTCCATAAAACAAGCTTACGTTTTAACGGATTTAAGAAAAAATAGAACTCCGACTTATGCGAGTAATGTAACAACGTTCTTTCCTCGAATGTGGAGTAATCAACGTGCGCCACATGCCAATGTTTATAAAAGTTATATGAATAATCCTAAGAGGATTACTGTAACTGATCAAGGGAAGCAGAAAGTAATAGAGGTGCCTAGTTTTGGCGATAACCTTAATTTCTTTGTCAACTATCAGATAGGGCATATGTATATGCGCTACTTTATGTGGAATTTTGTTGGTCGTCAGAATGATATTCAAGGGCATGGCGACAAATTACATGGCAACTGGATTTCTGGAATAAGTGCTATTGATACTGCTCGATTGGGAGATCAGAGCATGCTTCCTATGAATTTACTGAATAATAAAGGAAATAATAAGTACTACTTCTTGCCATTATTATTGGGATTATTGGGAATGATTTATCACTTTATGAAAAATTATAAAGATGGTGTCGTTGTTCTATCATTATTCTTAATGACAGGGCTTGCAATTGTAGTTTATCTTAATCAATATCCTTATCAGCCTCGCGAAAGAGATTATGCATATGTGGCATCCTTCTATGCCTTTGCAATATGGCTTGGCTTAGGTGTTTTAGCAATATATGATTTATTGCGAACCAAAGTTAATCCTAAAGTTACGGCTATTGCTGTTACTGCTATTACCCTAGTGCTTGTGCCAGGAGTTTTGGCTAGCGAAAACTGGGACGATCATGATAGATCTGGCAGATATAATACTCTGAATATTGCTAAGAATTATCTGAACTCTTGCGAAAAAGATGCAATCTTATTTACTAATGGAGATAACGATACTTTCCCTCTTTGGTATGCTCAAGAGGTTGAAGGTGTACGTACAGATATTAAGATTGTAAACCTTAGTTTATTTAATACCGATTGGTATGTAGATCAAATGAGAAGAAAATCTTATGATGCAGATCCTATTCCTTTGAATATAGGTAGAGACCAATATATACAAGGAACAAATGATGCTGGTTATTTCTTTGAGGAGAATAAAGTAGCCAAAAAAGGTCAACATTATAATATTAGAGATATAATGAATTTTTATTTTAGCTCTAATCCTAAAACTAAAATGCCGCTACGCGATGGTTCAAGTATGAACTATTTGCCAACAAAGAAAGTTTACATAAAAGTTGATAAAAAGAAAGTGGTGGCAAATGGTACTGTTGCAGAAAAAGATACTGCATTAATTGTTGATAAAATAGAATGGAAAATAAATAAGAATCTTGTTCAGAAGAATAATCTGATGATGATGGAAATGTTGGCTTCTTTTAACTGGGATAGACCAATTTATTATGCTATTACAACAGGTGCTGATGCTTATTTAGACCTAATGCAGTATTTCCAACTTGATGGAATGACATATCGCCTAGTGCCAATTAAGAGTAGCGGAAACTATACTCAAGGTTCATATGGTAGAGTAAATACTGATGTTCTTTATAATAGTATAATGAACGTATTTAAATATGATGGGCTTAATGACGAGAGTTTATATTTTGATGAGCATCATATGCGCTCAATCAGAAACTATAGAAGCAACTTTGCCCGCCTTACTACTGAGCTAATAAAAGAAGGTGATAATGAGAGAGCTCTTAAAGTGCTGGATAGATGTATGGAGGTTCTTCCTGAAGAAACTGTTCCTTATGATTTCTTTATGGTTCCTATAATGGAAGGTTATTACAGAGTTGGCGAAATTGAAAAAGCAAATGCTATTTCTCAACGTTTGGCCGATATTGCTCTTCACGATCTTAAGTTTTATTATAACGATAAAGTATTTGGCGAGTATATTAACGAAAAGAATAATGCATTAGTTATTGTAAGGGATGTTTCTCGTTTGGCGGGTCAATTTGGTCAGATGGAAATTCAGCAGCATGCAAATACAATTTTCGAAACTTATAGCGCAAAATTTTCAAATGAGGCACGCCGATAGTTTGAACATTTTATAGATAAAATATTAGGCTAGGTTGTTTCAATCTAGCCTTTTTTTGTTCTATTGGATTAATACCAAATTAATACCAAAACACGCCATATAAATCGTTTATATTTCCCTATTACTGCGTTAAAAATTATTTCCATAGCTA
>JAOZSY010000347.1 GCA_029939445.1 Bacteroidales bacterium | reverse complement strand
CCAAATACTTCCATCTGGATATAATAAACTGCGGCTCCTGAAAGATAACCGGCTAATGCCAGCAAGCTTATCTTTTTCAGATACCAAATAAAGTCTATTTTCTCAAGGCTCATGGCAGCAACTCCAGCTGCCGATCCTATAATGAGGATACTTCCGCCTGTACCAGCACAATATGCAAGGAACTCCCAAAACTTGCCATCAACAACAAAATTCGTCATAAATCCAGTCGCCGTTGCAGTATCAGCAATGGGATACATACCCATGGTTCCCGCCACTAATGGTACATTATCAATAATGGATGACATAACTCCAATAATCAGGTTAATGGCATAAACACTACTGACGTTGTCATCTAAATATTTTGACATTATATCCAATATCCCTACAGATTCTAATAAGCCAACTGCTAAGAGAATACCCATGAAAAAAAAGATAATACCCATATCTGTATTTTTCAATGCGCCCAAAACCGTTAACTTGCTTCTTTCACCCATTGATTTATTGCGATGTAAAATTTCGGTGGTTAACCAAATAATACCCAGTCCGAATAACATGCCTATAAAGGGAGGTAGATGAGTTAGAGTTTTAATAACAGGAACAAGCAGCAATGTACTCACACCCATTATCAATACTAATTTGCTCTCAAAGGGTGTAATATTTGGCTTTACTTTCAAATTTTCAATAGTCGGCCTACTCACGTTTCCCTTTACCGTTATGCTTAAAAGTAAGAGGGGAACAATTACAGTAACAAGGCTGGGTAAAAAGACCCCTGTAATAATGTTTGCTGCAGTAACTTGTCCACCAATCCAAAGCATAATTGTGGTTACATCGCCAATTGGTGACCATGCACCGCCAGCATTTGCTGCTATAACAATTAGAGAGGCAGCATACCATCTTGTTTTTTTATTATCGATCAACTTATTTAAAAGGGCAACCATTACTATTGTGGTTGTAAGGTTGTCCAATACTGCTGACATGAAAAAAGTAAGTAAACTGATAATCCACATCAGTTTCATTTTACTAACTGTATTAATTTTGTCAGTAATTAGTTCAAAACCACTATGCTCATCAATGGTTTCAACAATAATCATGGCCCCAGCAAGAAAAAACAATATTTGTGCAATCCCTACTAGTGATATATTTAACTCTCGACTTACAAAACCAATAGTATTATTACTCAATTCTGCAGAATCTGCCCAAAGTTTATTGAAGGATGAATCGTCAATTGCTGGTTTAATGAATTGCATAATGTGATCGGATATTTGTCCGACAGCTTCCCAAGAAGGACTATAACCAAGGTCTAATATTCCTGAGGCATTTAATGCGAAAATTCCCCAAAGGATTGTCCCTGTAAGTAAAGCAGAGGCTGTTTTATCAAGTTTAAGAGGCCCTTCTAGGGCAATCATGGTATATCCAAGAAGAAAAACTACGGTCAATAAAACTATCATAAGATTATTAATTTGTATTAAATATAATTGCGTAATATATTTACAGAATTAATGCGATTTACTGTTGAACGCATACAGATTTACATGATTAGTTGTAATGTACAAATGTATAATTAAGATGAATGTTAAATAAAATTAATATGTGGACTAAAAGCGGACAGAAATAAATTAACTCTGCAATATTTAGAGAGCAATTCAATACACCAACAAAGATTAGAGTCTTATGCCATTGGGCTTTAAACAATATTATAATATCAATAGCAGTATCTTTTACACAAATATTACATAGAAACGAATATTACTATTGAAACTTACAGGGCTGCTGAAAAAATATGGAAATTTGACAAGCATTAATAAATGACATAAGGAGTGTATGCTAATAATTAACATTAAGCAAACTGGAGATTAATACAAACCATATATACAGATGAGCCAAGATTTTTTAAACTAAGCATCATTAATAGAATACCACGCTGAGAAATTTGAAGGAAAAGACCTATTCAATTTTAAGAAAGCCACAATTAGTTTAAGGAGTACTATCACTAATCTTGAGAAGATTGAGATTCAAAACATGAAAACCAAATATTTTGGTGAACTAAAAGAGCAAGCAAATAACTTGATTGCTGAGATTGATTTTGAATTGCAAAAACTTGAGAGCAAAATTAATTTAATTTTTAGCATCCAAGGTGACCAATTGAATAACGTAATGAAAACTCTAACCATTTTCTCAATAATTTTCATTCCATTAACATTTATTGCTGGTATATAATGGAATGAACTTCCAAAATATGCCTAAATTACAAACAGAAATTGGTTACTTTATTTTTCTTGGAATAATGGCTATAGTTGCTATATCAATTTTTTGGTATATTTCAAAGAAAAAATTGTTTTGAGGCAAAAGGTAATACTATAACTTAGGATCATACATATAATCTTCAATCAGTTGGCTAAGATTATCAGGCTTCTCTTTGTCTTTCGAAATCCCTAATTCATAAACCTTTT
>JAOZSY010000346.1 GCA_029939445.1 Bacteroidales bacterium | reverse complement strand
AGATCAGTTATGATTAACTATAATCCTGAAACCGTAAGTACGGATTATGATATTAGCGATAGGTTATATTTTGATGAGCTTAGCTTCGAAAGGGTGCTCGACATTATTGATTTAGAATCACCAAAAGGGATAATTGTTTCTGTAGGAGGTCAAATCCCAAATAATTTAGCCCTTAGACTGCAGCATGAGAATGTAAATATTTTAGGTACATCACCATATTCTATCGACCGAGCTGAAGATAGACATAAGTTCTCCTCAATGCTTGATAAGCTTGGAATTAATCAGCCTCGCTGGAAAGAATTATCTAGCATGGACGATATTCATAAATTTGTGGATAATGTAGGATTTCCTGTATTAATACGCCCTTCTTATGTACTTAGTGGCGCTGCAATGAATGTGGTTTCTAATATTAACGAACTTGATGATTTTCTTATCTTGGCTGCAAATGTGAGCAAAAAACATCCTGTGGTAGTTAGTGAATTTATTGAGCAGGCCAAAGAAATAGAATATGATGCCGTAGCCAATAATGGTGAAATTGTTGCTTATGCCATTTCAGAACATATAGAATTTGCCGGAGTACATTCTGGTGATGCTACATTGGTATTTCCACCACAAAAAGTATATTTTGAAACCATCAGACAAATAAAACGAGTTGCAATACAAATTGCTGAGGAATTAAATATTACAGGCCCTTTCAATATGCAATTTCTTGCTCGCGATAATTTTGTGAAAGTTATTGAGTGTAACTTAAGAGCATCAAGAAGTTTTCCTTTTGTTTCTAAGGTGTTGAATCAGAATTTCATAGAAATGGCAACAAAAGTAATGCTAGGAATTCATGTAGAAAAGCCTTCAAAAACTCTTTTCGATATTGACCATATTGGCATTAAAGCATCGCAATTTTCTTTTTCTAGATTATCAAAAGCAGACCCTGTATTAGGAGTTGATATGTCATCTACTGGTGAAGTAGGCTGCGTTGGAAATAGCTATTACCAAACAATACTACAAGCCATGCTTTCAGTAGGATATCAAATACCTAAAAAAGGTGTTTTATTATCTTCAGGAGATATTCGCTCTAAGGTAGAATTATTACACTCTTGTAGATTAATGCAAGAAAGAGGACTAACACTATACGCTACTCAAGGCACTGCAACTTTCCTTGAATCACATGGAATTGATACAATTGTGGTGCACTGGCCCGATGATAGTCGAAAGCCAAATGCTATGGATTTATTACAAGATAAAAAAGTAGATTTTGTGGTAAATATCCCTAAAAACTTAAGCGAAGGCGAGCTTAATAATGATTATACAATTCGACGTACTGCCATAGATTTGAATATTCCAATAATTACAAACTCACGCTTGGCAAGTGCTTTTATCAATGCTTTTTGTGAAATTGAAGTTGGAAAATCTGCTGCAGATGTAATTGGAATTAATAGCTTGGATGAGTATTTTTAAATTTTGGCTATAACTTTTTTAGTTACGAATTATACTATTTGTTTTGTTAGGTATTTGTCCACGAATTTCACAAATTACACGAATTGTTTTTTGAGTTATAATAGTCGGCGTGCGTCTTTTTCGGACGTGACAGAAATTATAACTTCTTACAATATTACTTGATCTAATCAGCAACTTTAATGAAACCTGCGATATTTAAGAGCCTATTTCTTAACAAATTCACCCTTTAATTATCAAATTAAAATTGCAAGATAAATATCATTACCTAAGTAATATACTTGACTTTACAAGCACTTTATTCCTATAATAAAGTATTTTTGGGTAAACACTTGCTAGCCCATACCTCTCTAGAGTATGTGTTTTAAGTATTTCAATACTCACACTTTCGTTCTTACAAAAAGCAGTAGAATCATCTGAAAAAACCACAACTGATTTATCAGATTTAATTGTTTCTATTATTTTATCTAATGAATCATTATCAATCTTAAGACAAGATTGACAAACTCCTAAAGTACCAAAAGAAATAACAACTACATCTTCTTCAGAAAGGTATGCATTACCAAATTTATTCAATAAATCAATATACCTACTACTATAAACAGTATCAATAATATTAAAATCACCTACAAATAAATTATTATTTTCACCAACAATATCATTGTCACTACATGCACCTGGAATTATTACTAATAAAATAAAAATCCAAAATAAATTAATTTTCATGATTTATATCTAATTTAATACGAGTAATTACAAACTTATTCTTCATTCTATTTTTTAAAGCAATAATGCCGACCTTACTAATAAAGAATCTATTTAGAGAATATATATATTTCCTTTTTCCAAATACTACTTCTTCATTATATGAAAAATCATCATTAAAGACATTAACTCCAAAGACTTTATCACCCCATGTTTTTTTATACCCATCATCCGTATATTCCTCCATTTGCTTATCAAAAAATCTATAAAATAATTCATTATTATGATCATATACGA
>JAOZSY010000117.1:3223-8198 GCA_029939445.1 Bacteroidales bacterium | reverse complement strand
ACTACGCCGCTAACATCTTTCAATCCAAATACATCAGTAAGATCGTCATACCGACCACCACCACTAATGCTACCGAATTTTATGTCTTTTGAAATAACTTCAAAAATTGCCCCAGTATAATAACTAAGTCCACGAGCAAGAGTTAAATCTAGTTCAACCTCATTTTTTATTTTAAAAGCTTTTAATCTATCAAAAACTTCTTCTACCTCTAACATTCCTTTGTTTCCAATTGCAGATTCGCCAATAAACTCACGAAGGCAATTCATCTTTTGATTGGTATCATTACCTTGCAAATTCATAAAAGGCTCAAGCATTTGAATTGCATCATTGTCAATGCCTTTGGTGCGTAATTCGTCATATACTGCGTCAGGCCCAATCTTATCAATCTTATCCATTGCCACAGTTATATCAATAAGTTTTTCTGGGTAACCAATGCTGTCAGCTATTCCTGCAAGGATCTTTCGATTATTAATTTTAATAATAACGTTGATATCTAGTTTGGTAAAAACTTTGTCTAGCATTTGAATGATTTCTACCTCATTTATTAATGAGTTGCTGCCAACTACATCTGCATCGCATTGAAAGAACTCTCGATAGCGACCTTTCTGTGGCCTGTCAGCTCTCCAAACTGGTTGAATCTGATATCTTTTGAAAGGAAATTGTATATCGTTACGGTGCTGTACAACATAACGCGCAAAGGGTACAGTAAGGTCGTAGCGGAGTCCTTTTTCTGATATCTTGCTAACCATATTCCCACTATCTGCAGCAGATAGCTCTTCTGCACTTACCTTCTTAAGATAATCGCCAGAATTCAATACTTTAAATAGAAGTTTATCGCCCTCTTCGCCATATTTACCCATTAATGATGATAGGTTTTCCATGGCAGGGGTTTCTATTTGAGAAAAGCCAAATAGTTTAAAAACATCTTTTATGGTATCGAATATATAATTTCTTTTTGCCATTTCTTGAGGCGAAAAGTCTCTTGTTCCTTTTGGTATGCTTGGTTGTTGTGCCATAATAATTCTATAATAATTTCGGTTGGCAAAGTTATGAAAAACTACTGCTTGTTTGTAGGCTTTTTACTAATACCAATTGTGATTCAAACTTGCTGATAAATAAATTGGAATATATTTCACATGCTCAAGGCAAAAATTCTTTTGCATAGCCATTTGTGCTTAGCTTGCTGGTTGCTACGGAAACAATTTTTAACGAAGAATATTTGAATTAGAAAGAATTTATCTTTGTTGGTTTGACCCACACCCAGTATAATTGGGAGTCCTATGTTTTATTATTAGTTTCGGAATATAAAGATTAATTGCAGCTTTGTTCTTTATATTATTTTTTATAATTAAGACTAACTCTGCTTTTAAAAGAGTTAGTATCTATTATTTTACCATCAACTAGGTTCATTTCTTTTATTAACCTTAGGAAAAACAGATTAATCTTTGTGATTTCTTTACAATTATTTCTTTTGAAAGAGGATATTTTACTGATAGAAGGACGTAAGCCTCGCAAGAGCCAAATTACTTCAATATTTATTTTGCAAGCTTCTTCAAGTTGCTTGTTGGAAAAAATCTTTTTTCGATAACCATATAAAACTAACTTAAGCATATCTTGACTACGGTAGCGTGGACGACCTTTCTTATTTATACTATTATTAAATCCCAATTCGGAAATGGGAAGTGCTTCTACTAACAAATCTATTTTTCTTGCCCAAGAGTTGGTTTCTACCTTGGTTTCAAAGTCAACCATAACAATCTGATCTCTGTTTATTCCGCTAACAAAATCCATAATACAGTCTTTTAAAAGTTCACAATAAAAATACTAATAATCAATGTTATATATTTATTAATATTAGTTTTTTTATTAACAGTAATTTTTATAGTGAAAAATAAATGTAAATTTGTTACTTAATTATAAATTATAAGGATGCAAAAGTATTTAATGGTTTGTCTTGGTAATATTTGTCGTTCGCCAATGGCTGAAGGTATTGTTGCACGAGAATTTAGCAGTCGTGGTATAAATATACAAGTTGACTCTGCAGGAACTGCTGCTTATCATATAGGTGAGGGCGCCGATAGTCGTGCTCAGGCAGAATTGCGCAAACATGATATTGATATTTCTGATGAAAGGGCACAGAAGTTTGTTCCTGCTCATTTTAGTGAGTATGATATGATTTTTGCTATGGATAAGCAAAACTATCTTGATATTGTTGCGCAAGCAAGAAATAAAAAGGAGCGAGATAAAGTTGTGCTTTTTATGGAATTGTCAATGCCTGGGCAGGATATTTCTGTTCCTGATCCATATTATGGTGGAGATGAGGGTTTCAAAGAGGTCTATAAAATGATAAAACTATCGGCAGAGAGGTTGGTTGATTCCGATTATTGAAATAAGATAGCAAAGGATTTTATTTGATAAACTCGTGGATTTATTTTGAGATTTAATAATTATTAAGGGTAAAAAAATAACGTACATTTGCGATAGTGTTATTATTGGAAAGCAATATTGCATTTTATTTTTATGAACATATTTAGAAAGAAAAAATACGAATCCTCGGGTTCATTATCTGCTCTTGCTTTGGCGAGATTTAGGAAGAATAAGCTTGCTATGGCGGCATTTACTTATATAGTACTTGCTGTGGTAGTTTCTATTTTGGGCTACCTAATAATTCCTGACCAAACGCCTTTTGCCAATGATCAACAACTTGAGCTTGCTACTAAAAAACCTGGTTTTAGGGTTACGATTTTGCATAGAGAGCTTAATAGAGAAATAGAGCAACCAAATATTATTTCAAAGATGCTTTTTGGAGCCAATAAAACCGATGAGAGTATTCCTATTTATAGTTTTGAAATTGTTGGTGATAAAGTCCTTATAGAGAGTTATACGGGAATGCAACCTAATGATGGGTTGAAAAGTACTTACGATATTACAGATATTGCCTTTTCTCTTAATAAAGAGATTCCTGTTGTTAAGAGTAAGAATTCCATTTATAAGATTAGTAAAAGTGATGGTTCCACAATTGAAATATCTAGGTCAGATATTATAAGCATTGCTAAGAGTAATATTGAAAGTCATAAATATTTTCTTGGTACTGATAGATTTGGTAGAGACTATTTAAGTCAATTAATTATTGGTAGTAGGGTGAGTTTAAGTGTTGGATTTATAGCTGTGCTTATTTCTCTGATTGTTGGAATCTTCTTGGGGGCAACTGCAGCATACTTTGGCGGCTGGCTCGACAATATTATTGTATGGTTTATTAACGTGGTATGGTCCATTCCTACATTACTATTGGTAATAGCAATAACAATGGCACTTGGAAAAGGTTATTGGCAAGTATTTATAGCGGTAGGTTTAACAATGTGGGTGGAGGTTGCTCGTGTTGTCCGTGGTCAGGTTATGAGTATTCGTCAGCAGGAGTTTGTTGAAGCTGGTGTTGCTTTGGGTTATACAGATTTTAGAATAATTTTTCAGCATATTCTCCCAAATGTAATGAGCCCCTTGATTGTTATTTCGGCAGCAAATTTTGCCTCAGCAATACTTATAGAAGCAGGATTAAGTTTTCTTGGAATAGGAGTACAGCCACCAACGCCCTCTTGGGGAATTATGATAAAAGAACATTATGGTTATATAATTCTTGATTATGCATATCTGGCTATTCTCCCTGGAATTGCAATCATGCTTATGGTATTAGCTTTTATGATTGTAGGTAATGGCTTACGTGATGCTCTTGATGTAAAAGAGGTTAAGTAACATAAAGGATAAAGGATTATAGTGAAAGGTGAAGAGGAAATTAAATAAGTTTTTAATAGAGAAAGGTGAAGGGAGAAGTAAAGAAAACTAAGAATTGGGATTTATCCTTTTCTTAACTTTTTTACTTCTCCCTTCTCTATTTCCCTTCAACTCTTTACATTTAATTCTAAGTGTGCATTCCGCCACAAACACTAATTACTTGCCCTGTAACATAGCTTGATAAATCAGAAGCTAAGTAAATACAAGTATTAGCAACATCTTCAGCTTGTCCTTCTCTACGTAATGGAATTGTTTTTACCCATTCCTTACGAACATCTTCAGGAAGCTTATCGGTCATTGCTGTAGCAATAAATCCTGGAGCAATAGCATTTACTCTTATGCTTCTAGAACCTAATTCCTGAGCTATTGATTTTGTAAATCCAATTAAACCAGCTTTTGAAGCAGAATAATTTGATTGTCCAGCATTGCCTGATAAGCCAACTACCGAGCTCATATTAATTATAGAACCAGAACGTTGCTTAAGCATTACTGACTGAACAGCTTTTGTCATATTAAAGATAGATTTTAGATTTACTGCAATTACAGCATCCCAATCTGCCTCGGGCATACGCATAAGTAAGTTGTCTTTTGTTATACCAGCGTTATTTACTAAAATATCGATACGGTCAAAGTCAGCCTTTACATCTTTTATTAATTGATCAGCATCGTCAAATTTTGCTGCATTGGATGCATAAGCTTTTCCTTTTACTCCCAATTCTATAATCTCAGCCTCAGTAGCGGCAGTATTTTCATCCAAATTTAAATCTGTAAAAGCCACATTTGCACCTTCTTTTGCAAAAGAAATTGCAATTGCTTTACCAATTCCACGTGCTGCACCAGTAATTAGGGCAGTTTTTCCTGTTAATAATCCCATAATATTTTGATTGTTTGTTGCCTTTTATAATAAGGCTTGTTTATTTTCTTATTTGTCATATTCAACATAAAGTGTTGAAGTATTTCGACTGTCAAAAGTACATTATTTTTTTTATTTGTTATATTAATAAATGTGAAATTATATTTTATTACTTTTGGAATAATCTAAAACCAGATTGAAAGATGAAGATATTAAGTATTGATAATATTAGAAAAGGAGATCAGTTTACAATTTCAAATGAACCTATAGCCTCCATTGATTTGATGGAAAGAGCATCGCAAAATTGTGTAAAATGGATTCTTGAGAACTATA
>JAOZSY010000117.1:0-3123 GCA_029939445.1 Bacteroidales bacterium | reverse complement strand
TTAAGTAGAGAGATTAATGGTTTTGTGGTAAGTATTATCGATTTCATAAACTCATTAGATAATCAGGTTATTAGCATTGATATTCCATCTGGATTAATGGGCGATAAGCTATTTGACACCAAAGTCCCTAAAATTATTCATGCTAATAATACTCTTAGTATAGCTTTTCCAAAGCAAGTTTTTTTCCTTGCTGAGGCTACAAAATATATTGGTGTTTGGCATCATATTGATATTGGTATTTCAGAAATGTATCAGCAAATGGTGGCTGCAGAGGCTTATTTTATTGAAAGAAAGGATGTGGTGCATATGCTTAACCCTCGCAATAAGTTTTCTCATAAAGGAACCTATGGTCATGCTTTACTTATAGCTGGCAGTAGTTCTAAAATGGGGGCGGCTGTTATGGCCTCTAAAGCGGCTATGCGCACAGGCTTAGGATTATTAACTACTCATATTCCAAAAAGTGCTGTTGATATATTGCAGATTTCTAGCCCCGAAACAATGCTTAGTATTGATAAGAATGCATATTATTTTTCAGGTATTGATTTATTATCTAATTATAATGCAATTGGTGTTGGACCTGGTTTGGGCTTGAATAAGGAAAGTCATATAGCGCTTAAAATACTTATACAAAATGCAAATACTCCAATGGTTTTTGATGCAGATGCTTTAAATATTTTGTCAGAAAATAAAACATGGCTTTCGTTTTTAAAAGCAGGAAGTATTCTAACACCTCATCCTAAAGAGTTTGAAAGATTGGCAGGAAAGTCAAATAACTCAGAAGAGCGCATTGAGTTGCAAAAACAGTTTAGTATAAAGCATAAAATAATTATTGTGCTTAAAGGTGCTAATACAAGTATTACAACTCCTGATGGTAAACATTTTTATAATTCTACTGGTAACCCGGGCATGGCAACAGCGGGGAGTGGTGATGTTCTAACGGGAATTATTCTATCGTTATTGGCACAATCATACGATCCACAAACAGCTGCAATACTTGGAGTATATATTCATGGTTTGGCAGGAGATATTTCTGCCATTGAAAATGGTTTTGAAAGCCTTATTGCAAGTGATATTATTGATAATATTGGAAAAGCTTTTATAAGTCTTTATTAAATCCTATTATAAGCTTTTTTTATTAGTTACGACAAGCTTTACATTGGTTTGTGTGAGTGAGTTGCATATAAAGTGTAGATTAATAAGTGATGCATGCTAATTATAGTAAATCACAAATAATGGGATATTTGTAGTTATAAAGATATGATTGTAAGGTTTATATGATTATAAATGATGACTTATGAGTAGATAGTTATCTATCCAATATTGTTTATTTTTTCTGTTACTATTATTAAAATTACTGATATAAAAACCTGATATATAAGGTATAAAAAGAACAAGTAAATTATTGCTTAAAATAAATTACTTTTTTTTAAAATAAGGGTTTGTTATGTTAAAAAGAGATGTATATTTGCAACCGCAAAAGAGATAAAAGTTCTTTGCACAATTGCGAAAGTAGCTCAGCTGGTAGAGCATGACCTTGCCAAGGTCAGGGTCGCGGGTTCGAATCCCGTCTTTCGCTCAAACAAAAAAAGCGGTTTACCGCTTTTTTTGTAAAAATTACTACCAAAAGTTGCTCGAGTGGTGGAATTGGTAGACACGCCGGACTTAAAATCCTGTGCTCTTTGGGGCGTGCGGGTTCAAGTCCCGCCTCGAGTACTAAGCCTAGTTGACTTTCAGTCAGTTAGGCTTTTTTATTATTATTACCCTGCCTTGTTCTGAAAATGCATCTACAATTTTATTATTAGTTTATTTTAGGGCAAGAACAAATAAGTATTTCATAACAAGTAGCAAAATACAGAGTGTAATTTACATCATACTTCTTGCTAATACTATTAGTAAGCATAGTTCTACTATCTTTGCTATATGCCTTGCGCTGCCATACTTCGATTACTATTGATACATGTGGATGAGGTTAATATAATAATATCGTAAAACGCGATACTTTTCAAATATTATTGTATGAGACACATTAATTATAGCAGATACAAGCAAACCAGAGTAAGTAACAAGGAATAGGATATATATTGATTATTTCGTAAAAAGACTTTTATTCAGTTCGCTAAACTTTATTTTTCGTTTAATATAATGATCAAAAACAATATTTCTATTATATACTTGTGAAACAGGAACTATTTTTCTTCCTTTTCTTTTAGCTCTAATTTCTTTAATATGAGTATAAAAATAGAAATGCGCCTTTATTATGGCAAATGTGTCTTTATAATGTCCTTGCGAAAGAAATTTTAATCCAGCAACACCATCCAAGAATAGACGATAAAGAATAACTTTATAAACTCTGTTTTTCGGCAAATTTTTCACTAATAAAGAAAAGTTGTTTCTGAAGTTTAGATATGTTTTTCTTGCAGAATTCTTTGGTAGAGTTCCTCCACCTACATGATAAACTGTGGACTTAGGAATTGCCATTATTTTGTAACCTTCAAGCTTTAGTCTCCAGCAAAAATCAATTTCCTCCATATGAGCAAAAAAATCGCCATCCAATCCTCCTACTTTTTCAAAGGCCTCAGCTCTAACAAACATGGCAGCACCACTTGCCCAAAAAATTTCTCTATTGCTATCGTATTGCCCGTTGTCTGTTTCCAAGCTATCAAATACTCGACCTCTGCAAAAAGGATATCCATATTTATCAATAAAGCCACCAGATGCTCCTGCGTATTCAAACTCATGGCGTTGGTCAGAATTATAGGCACGCAATTTTGGTTGTGCTGCGCCGATATTTTTATCCTTGTCCATTTCGTCAATAATAGGAATTACCCAATTCTCACCAACTTCAATATCACTATTTAATAAAACAAAATATTCAGCATCTACTTCTTTTAATGCATTATTATATCCTTGAGCATAGCCTGTATTCTTTTCGTTAATAATTAATCGAATATTAGGATAATGATCTTTCATAAAAGTCACAGAATCATCACTGGAGTTATTATCAGCAACTATTATATGGGCACCAATAGAATTTTTAACTACCGATGGAAGAAATTTCTCTAAAAATTTTCGACCATTCCAATTAAGAATAACCACTGCCACTTTTATTTTATTGATATTGCC
>JAOZSY010000116.1 GCA_029939445.1 Bacteroidales bacterium | reverse complement strand
TGAGAAAGTAATTAAAAAATTATAAAGCTATTTTAACAAGATATTTAAAACACTCTTTGCTTCAGCTTAGGGTGTTTTTTTATGGGCTGTAATATTGAAATAATTTAGGGCTAATAAAGCGTTGTGATTAGTTATTTTACTATAAGGCAACTATGTAAACGGAAAGTCTGTCTTTATGTCGAATCGCTATTAATCATAACTTCGGAATGAAAATTAGTATGAGAGTGTAAGCGAGAGAATCTGCGTTATCAGAAATTGCTTTTTACACTTACGAAAGTTGAAAATAATCACAAGAAATATTAACTATGAGATATTTAATAAAACTAATTATAATAACAATATTAATTTCCTTTACAGGCATTAAACAATCCCTTGCATCACATTATATGGGTGGTGAAATTACTTGGGAATGTATTCCTGCTGGGCAGCCAGATAGCGGTAAATATATTTTTTCGATGAGAATTTATCGAGAATGTGGCGGAGTTCCTTTTTTAGCTACTCAAACTATACATTCAAATAGCTCTGCTGGCAATATACCGCTGACGTTGGTTGCTGGATGGCCAAAAGATATTTCGCCAGATTGTAATATTGGTAGTTTTGGTGGTACTTCTATTTCAGAAATTACCTGTGCAGGGGCAGAAGCCACCGGAGCAGATAATACAGGAGCTGTTTCGGAATACCTTTATCATTCTGCTCCTATTCTAATTACTGGAATTCCTCCTGCTACAGGTTGGGTTTTTTATTGGGCTTCGTGTTGTAGAAATCCAGCCACAAATATTAATGGTTCTCCAGGTTGGAAATTAAGAGCAAAAATGTATTCTTTCAATAATGTAAATATGTACCCCTGTTTTGATAATTCTCCTGTATTTGCAGAAACTGCTAAATCGGTTCTTCCTACGGGTTTTCCAACAGAATATTCTAATTATGCTTTTGATAAAGAGCTTGATTCACTTGTTTTTGAATGGGGATTACCACTTACAGAAATTGCTAATACACCAGTAACATACTCTGCGGGTTATAGTTATAACAACCCACTGCCAGATAGTTCAAAAAATATAAATAATGTAGCTGCAGTAATTGATACAAAAACTGGCCTTGTTTCTTTCACCTCATATACCACTGGGGCATTTGTTACCTCAATAAAAGTTTCTTCATATAAATCAGGACAACTAGTTTCTGAAATTTGGCGAGATATACAGGTTGTATTATTAGCGGCTGGAGCTAATACTCCCCCTTCACTAACTCTAAATGGAGGTATAATTTTTCAAGATACTATTGATGCTGGTGATACAGTGAGTTTTACTATTAATGGCTCAGATATTGGTTTTTTGCCCAATGGCGCACCTCAGAATGTTGAGTTAGAGGCTTATGGTTTGCAATTTGGTGAATATATTCCAGCTAGCGGGTCAACTATTGCTACTTTTTCGCAAACTACTGGTTGTAATACTCCTCCATGTGCAAGTCTTACTCCAGCCCCTGACACTATTGCTCCCCTTACTGGCTCTTTAGGTGTTCAAACTAGTTTCTATTGGGAAACATCTTTAAATCATTTATTATTTGATAGCACGCAAGGATATAGTCAAACTACTTATGATTTTGTTTTTAATATTAAAGATGACTATTGCCCTGTACCAGCTAGCAAAACGTCTTTACTATCCATAACCATATTGCCCCCTCAATTGCTTGAAGCACCTCAGATCGAAAGTATTGTAAAAGATCTAAACTCAGATATTATTCTAAAATGGAGCCCTATTACTAATGATGTAGATTCTTTGTTTAGAGCATACTACATCTATATGGCAAATGGCGGTAGTTCAAATTTCTCTCTTGTGGATAGTATCACTAATCCCAATATTGGAACTTATGCTGTTAGTAATTATCCTGATCCATATATGAGTTTCTATATGGGTATAAAGTTAAGAAATCCCTTCAATAATGTTATTCTAAATTCTAATATCGTTAATAGTATGGTATTAAGTTGTACTAATACTGATAATTGCATATTTGATTTGCAATGGAATTCTTTTTCTGAATTAGATACTACCGAATACTATCAGATATTTAAGAAATCTTCTGGAAATACTTGGGCTTTATATGATTCAACCTATAATACTAATTACATTGATACATCTCTTTGGGACTTGACATATTATAAAGTACTAAGCAATAGTCACCAATTATTTGACAGCCTTGGCAATGTCAGCAATACGGAGTCTGAAACGAATATATTTTCTATTACCTCACCAATAAATATTGGGTCTGACACCACTATATGCGAAGATGAAAGTTATATGATAGCTGCTGATTTTGGATTTGATACATACGAGTGGCATGATGGCTTTTCTCTTAATTACTATGTAGTTGATGGAAATAATATGGGTGTTGGAACTTATGACATTTGGCTTAAAGCAAATACTAATTACGGTTGTGAAAAGATAGATACACTAGTATTAGAAGTAGAAAATTGTACTGCAATTGAAGGTAGCAAAAACGAAATAGTTTTTGAAGTGCTCCCAAACCCTTCTGATGGAAAATTTATTTTGGAAATAAAAACTTCCCTGGCACAAAAGGCAAAACTCGACATTGTATCAGTAAATGGAGAAACTGTATATAGTAGTAATGTAGAATTAGGTGTAAAAAAGAGTATTATTAGGATTGATATTTCTAGTGTAGCCCAAGGGGTATACTATATCCGACTTAAGGGTGATAAACTAAATATCAATAAAACTATTACATTGGTTAAATAGAACAATATCTTCATAATACTATTGCATACTTATTCAATTTATATGATATTTGTTTTATACAACTATTTTGTATACATTTGTTTTGCTATAGAATCACATTAAATCCGTAACAATGAAAAAAAATATTATACTAAGTTTGCTCGTATTATTATCTCTAATTCTTTCCGTAAATAAAAGCTATGCAGAATATTATATGGGTGGTGAACTTACGTGGGAATGTATTCCTGCAGGACAGCCCAATGCTGGTAAATATATTTTTACACTAAAGGCATATCGCAATTGTTCGGGTATTGCATATAATTCCTCACAAACTTTAAGCTCAACAAGTCCTGTAACTACTATTCCATTATCTTTAGTTAGTGGATGGCCAAAAGATATATCTCCAGATTGCAATATTGGAGGTTTTTCTGGCACAGGTATCAATGAGATTACATGTGCTGGAGCTGCAGGTGATGGATGTCTTACGGGAGCCGTTTCAGAGTATCTTTTTCGTTCTAATCCAATTCCAATCACAGGTGTTCCTCCTGCTAATGGCTGGATGTTTTATTGGGCATCAGGTTGTAGACCTCCCGTAACAAATGTTGCCAATAATGCAGGTTGGAATGTAAGAGCAAAAATGTATGCTTATAATAATCAAAATGCTTATCCTTGTTTCGATAACTCACCTACTTTTGCCGAAAGTCCTAAACCAATTATTCATGGGGGTTATCCTACAGAATACTCAAATTTTGCCTATGATAAAGAACTAGATTCATTACACTTTGAGTGGGGACAGCCTATGGCTTCTCTTACATACCCTGTAACATACAACTCTGGTTATTCATATAATAATCCTTTACCCGATGTTTCTGAAAATGTAAATAATGTTGGGGCAATAATGGATAGTACAACAGGGATAGTTAGTTATACGTCATATACAACAGGTTTTTTTCTTACATCGGTAAAAGTTAGCTCATATAAAAATGGGCAGTTAGTTGCTGAAATTTGGCGTGAAATTTATAGAAGAATTATTGATGATGCAGCATCAAATACTCCTCCTACTGTATCTATAGATGGAGGAGCAACTTTTCAGGATACTATTTTTGCTGGTGAAACCATAAGTTTTGTTATTAACGGTAGCGATTCTAGCTTTTTGCCTGATGCATCTTCACAAATGGTGGAACTAACAGCTTTTAGTAAGCAATTTGGCTCTTATATTCCTGCTGCGGGATCTGCTGCTGCTGCTTTTTCGCAAACATCAGGTTGCTTACATCCTCCTTGTGCTAGCTTAACACCAGCTCCTGACCCTTCGGCGCTGCTAGCTTCTCCATTAGCTGTTCAGTCGACTTTTTATTGGCAAACTTCCCTAAATCATCTTTTATTAGATAGTGCGCAATCTTATTTGCCTCATACTTACTATTTTAAATTTGAATTTAAAGATGATTATTGTCCTGCACCGGCTACTAAAACTACAGTTGCATCTATTACTATCTTGCCTTCGTTAATGGTTCCACAGATAGAAAGTGTAGTGAAAGATCTAAATACAGATATTATTCTCAATTGGAGTCCAATAATAAATAATGAGGATTCTTTATTTGAAGCTTATTATATTTATACTGCTTTTAACGATACGTCTAATTACTCCCTTGTTGACAGCATCACTAATCCTAATATTGGCACTTATGTATATTCATATAATTCGGACACTCCTCTATACTTTCGTTTAGGATTAAAACAAAAAATCAATGACAATAATATTACTTTATCTAATACGGTGAGCAATATGGTGCTATCGGTTAGCGAAGCATATAACTGTATTCATGAGCTTCAGTGGAATTCCTTTTGCGAATCTGATGAAAATGAATATTATAAGATTTATAAAAAATCGCCTTCAAATTCATGGATATTAATCGATTCCACATTTAATAATAACTATATGGACACCACACTTTTGGATGTAACGTATTATAAAGTTAAGAGCAATAATCATCAAGTAAACGATAGTATGGGAAATATAGGTACAACATTTTCTGAAACAAGTACTTTAAGTATTTTTTCTCCTTTATATATCGGCTCTGATACATCTATTTATAAATACGATAGCTATTATATTCTTACTGATTTTGGATTCGATACTTATGTATGGCAGGATGGCTCTAACATGAATTATTATGTAGTGAATGGAAATAATTTGGGAATAGGCACCCATTATATTTGGCTTAAAGCAAATACTACTTATGAGTGCGAAAAAACTGATAGTATCATTATTGAAGTTCAAGAAGTGATATCTATCGATGATAGCAATAATGAGACAGCACTTGAAGTGTATCCTAATCCTACTGATGGCAAATTTATTTTGAAAATAAAAACTTCCATGGCACAAAAAGTAGAATTAGAGATTGTATCCCTTAATGGCGAATCTGTATATAAAAAGAGTGTTGATTTAAGCAAAAATGAGTACACTCTAAATATTGACATCTCACATATTGCTGAAGGGGTTTATTTTATAAGGCTAAAAAATGATAAATTAAATATTACTAAAACTATTACATTGGTTAAATAAAGGCAAAAAACTAACTTCATCATATTTAATTTATTTGCTATAAACTATATAAATTCATTGATTGTTATGTATATTTGTAGCAGCATATGGTTAACCAACTAATAATAACAAAATTCACATGAAACTAAGGTCAATTATAATAATTCTAGTCTCCATTTATGTGATTCTTATTCCTCAAAAATCAATAGCATCGCATTATATGGGAGGTGAAATTACATGGAAATGTATTCCTACAGGCCAAGCAAATGCGGGTAAATTTATTTTTACAATGAAGGTGTATCGAGAATGTGGAGGCATTACATTCACAAATTATCAAACTTTAAACTCTAATAGTCCTGGTGGAAATATACCAATGAATCTTCTTCCGGGTTGGCCTAAGGACATCTCTCCTACTTGTGCTGTAGATTCTTTCCCAAATGGAATAAATTTGCAGATAACATGTGCAGGAGCTGAAGCTACCGGTGCTGATAATACTGGCGCAATATCGGAATATGTATATCAGTCACCTCCAATTCAAATAATTGGAGTTCCCCCTGCTTCGGGCTGGGTGTTCTATTGGGGTTCATGCTGTAGAAATCCATCTACTAATGTATTAGCTACACCTGGCTGGAAATTAAGAGCAAAAATGTTTCCTTACAATAGTCAGAATACATATCCTTGTTTTGATAACTCACCTACATTTGCAGAAACGGCTCGAGCTGTTATTTCAGCAGGCTACCCTTTTGAGTATAATAATAATGCTTATGACGAAGATCTTGATGTATTACAATTTGAATGGGGACAGCCATTAGTCAATTTAACGACTCCCGTAACTTATGCTGCCGGCTATTCTTATACTAATCCATTACCCGACACTTCTCATAACCTAAATAATGTTCCCGCTTCCATTGATATAAATACAGGAACAATATCCTTTACATCTTATACAACTGGTGCATTTGTTACTTCTATAAAGATTTCTTCCTATAAATCAAATGTATTAGTTGCCGAAATATGGCGTGATATACAGGTTATTATGCTAGCTGCAGGAGCTAATACTCCACCTATTGTAAATCCGCCTTTTGATAATGGAACTGCTTTTTTGGACACAGTATATGCAGGCGATACTGTGAGTTTTTATTTAGACGCTCAAGATATTGAGTTCTTTCCAAATGGTTTGCCGCAAACAATGGGGATTACTATTTCTGGAACCCAGTTTGGAAGCTATATCCCTGCGAGTAGCAATAATCAAGCTACATTAAGTAGTTCAAGTGGTTGCTTAAACCCACCCTGCGCTACAATTACACCTGCTCCTCACGAAACAGTACCAATTAATGCAATATTTGGAATGCAAACTTACTTTCATTGGATAACTGCTAATAACCATTTAAGAGTTGATAATAATGGATATATGCAAGCAACAGATTATAATTTTTCAATAACTATTTCTGATGATTATTGTCCTGCACCAGCTATTACTAATTCTATTATTAGAATAACTGTATTACCATATATTCCACCCTTCCCTGAAAGTCCTGAGATAAAAAGCGTTATTGTAAATACAAATGGCGATGTAAAGCTTCTGTGGGATGCTATTGAGAACACATACAATCTGTTTGATTCATATTATATTTATTGTGCTGATAATATTAATGGACCCTATACACTTATTGATAGTATTTTGGATCCAACTATTAATTCATATACGCATAATGCTAACCTTATAATTAAGCAAAATAAGTATTATTACTTATCAATAAATCAAAGCTATCAAGATCAAGTTTCGATAAAAAGTTCATCAATAATTTCAAATATTGTATTAAAGGATTCAATTTCTGATTTATGTATAGCAGATTTGAAATGGAATGCTTTTTCGGAAATAGGTAATGAAAAGTATTATATTCTAAAAAAAGAAGAAAACTCATCATGGTTGTTAATTGATGTATTATATCAATTAAACTATACCGATACTTTTACCTCCGAATCTGCAGAATATCGAATTGAGCTTGATATGGTTCAAATAAGTGATTGCTTTGGAAATATTACCAATACTATTACCACGTCAAATCCTTTAATAAAATCTCACAATATAGATATTGGATCAGATACTACTATATGCGAGGATGAGAGCTTTGTAATAATTCCAACGGGTAGTAATTATACTAATTATGAATGGAGTACCGGTAATAATTTAAACTATCTTACAGTAAATGGTTCTGACTTTGGAGTTGGCACACATAATATTTCTTTAATCGCCTCTACCTCTTATGGCTGTCAAAGTATGGATACTATGGTTTTAGTGGTTGATAATTGTACTTCAATAAACAAAATTGATAAAATGAGAGTTGATGTATTTCCTAACCCTAATAGCGGAAATTTTCTTCTGAAGTTTAGTGATAATCTTTCGCAGAAAATAGGTGTTGAAATCTCAGATATTAATGGTAGAATCGTGTATCAAAAAAAAATAAATGGTCTAAAAGAGTTAAATGTTGACATCTCAAATAATGCTAATGGCACTTATATTATAAGAATAAAAACCAAGACCGAAATTGTTCAAAAAGCAATCACAATTTCAAAATAATTAAAATCTTATAACCCAAGCTATCTTCTTTAATTTTAATAATCCATTTTTAGTGATGGGTAAATAATTGTTTATTAAAACATTACATTTTTGAATTGAATAGAGCAAACTTCAATAATGCGAAATTAGAAATTTTAGACATAAATGGGAAACTTATTTATATCCATAAAAACCTATTAGAAAATAAGTTAGAGCTTGATCTTTCTAATAAACCCAAAGGAACATATTTTATTAAACTATTTGTTGATAAGCAAATAATTAAAAGGAAAATAACTATAATTTAGAGTTCTTTAGAAGCTCAAAACCCAAGCTCCGTCATATTTTATTTGATGAGAATTAATTCCCAAGCTATCAAGTTTGGGAATTATTT
>JAOZSY010000345.1 GCA_029939445.1 Bacteroidales bacterium | reverse complement strand
GGGCTTTTGTTTTTTGATTACTAAGGTATTCTTTTCTTCTAAACCAACAGTAAACATTCCTGGGGCATTGCCCATGCTATCGGTTTTTACAAGCCATGCCCTTAAAAATATTGACTCCCTAAAATTATAATAGTTACCGCCAAACAATATACCTCCATCATCGCATATTACCATATCACTAAACTGCATGTCTTCTACTGTATTACTATCATTTTGGTATGTATAGTAATGACTCCATAGGCTATCTCCATTATTACTGAGCATTAGTAGGTTTGCTCTTATATCCATATTAAATCCAGTTGCAGTTTGCTTCTTACTTACTGTACCTACTACTATATTACCACTAGGTGTTTGCTCTATATCTATTGTTTCTCCGTCCCACCACTTGGATAGTATTGTGATACTATAAAACTTTTTTGACCAATTAATAGCATGAGTTTGTTTATCGATACTTGCAACATGCAAGTGACCTATAGAATGATTTGTAAATGGAAGAATAATATAATTTGAACCAACAATTACTTCATTATCTATTACTTTTATCTCAGTATAATTTGCAAATGATAAATAATTATTAAAAGGAACATCCCACTGTATTATACCGTATTTATTACATTTTATTAGATAAAGACTAGAATTCTTACGTGAAATAAAATAAAAGCTAGAATCAACTGTTTCTAACTCTATAGATGTAATAATATTAGTATAAATATTTGAATTAATAAGCCGATACCAAATAATACCCCCATTTTCATCCATTTTAATAATAAAGCTCCGATTTCTATTTCCTTGACAATGATAATTATAATTGCCCACAATAATATAATCGCCCGATGGGGTTACCTTTACATCACGTAATGCTACCAATGGGGCGGTGGCTGTATCAGCATAGGCTGTATCGGGATGTAGTATTTGCATTGTCCATAATGTATCCAATTCTTTATTAAATTTTACTATGTAGCCATTTTCTTTGGGTAATATCTTGATTACTCCACAAAAAATAAAACTAGTGTCATTTACATTAATATCAAATCCGTGTCCATAATTAAGAACAATAGGTTTATATATCATTACTGAATCAATAATATCAAAATTACTATTAAATTTAAACATGCCTATACCAACTTTTAGCCCAACATTAGGCACATAAGGAGTATCTACTTGTCCAATGCATGCGTAATAATTATTGTTATTTTTAATTAAAGACTGAATGCTTGAAGTGCCTGAATAGGAATATATTAATTTATTAAATGTGGTATCTTGCGACTGTACTGTTAATGATAATAATAAAATATATAGTGTAATAAAATATTTCATAATAAAAAGAAATTAAAAACAAGCTAAAACCCAAAAGAGCTTTAGCTTGTTGGTTAATGTTTATTTAACTACTGTTATTTTTTTATACTCTATAAGCGATTCGTCGCCATAAAGCATCAACGAGTAAATACCAGACTTTAGTTCAGAAAGATTTATCATTTCTTCATTATCGCCTCCCTTCAACGATTTTTTAATTACCGTTTTGCCTATTGCATCTTTTATTATTATACTTAGGTTTTGGTATGTATCGCCTGTGCGGTATTCTACTGTTATGTAGTCCTTACTTGGATTAGGATATATGTTGAGTACTTTATCTCCATCCTTTACAACTTCACTTATTGGGCTTGACAATCGAGCATTATTTAGCCTTACCGGTTTTACAACTTCCACATAATTATAGCTTGGATTATCCAACATTAATAATGACTGTGCTACAGAAGAGACCTTTGAGTCAGATTGCTTTGTTATTAATTGCAATTGTGTTATTTGATTATCTGTAAGCATACCTTGTTGTATTCCTTTTGCTTTCGCAGCTTTAACTATACTAAAATATGATTTCCAATTAGCTAAATCTATGTTTTGCTGCTCATTCAATTCAAAATTTGATGAAATGGCATATAATGTTGAAGCCATATTTTCATAATCATCATTCTGAAGATATAATGTAGCCAACTCATATTTGCTTTCCAAAGTATTTAGCCCTGCAACAAAGTTAATATAATTATTAATATCGCCTCCATCTTCATAGTCCATATTATATAAACGTTTTGCATCGTTCGAGAATTTATTATACGAATGCTGACAGGCAGCTACATTTGCTTCCAGTAGCTCTAACTGCGACACACTACTCTTACCCGCTTCTATCTCTAAAATATAAGCACGAGGCATTTCAGGTACTCTATTATATATGGCATTCATTATTTCATCATTATGCGAAGCATGAGTATTGGCTACCATCAGTAGCTTTATCATTAAGGAGGTAAATGCCGAATTTTCAATGGTAGCAAGCAATACTTCATCGCTAAGGTATGGCGATTCTGCTACCAATTTGTTAAACTCCACATATACATCCCATGGTTGGGTGGTCTCTACTTTTTCTTTTAAGTCGGCTTTACCACCATCTTTCCATATAGTTAGTATGGTTTTAGCGGAGTTAT
>JAOZSY010000344.1 GCA_029939445.1 Bacteroidales bacterium | reverse complement strand
AAAAATGATTACTTTTACTGTTATAAATTATTAGTTAAAAACAACAATAAATCACAAAAATATAGCCATGAGAAATTTTATATTTATAATTTTAGTATTTGTATTATCAGTTAGCTATGCGCAAGAGGAAAAGATTGATCGTCTGTTTCGTTTCCCTGCCATAAGCGATAGTAATATAGTATTTACATATGCCGGCGATTTGTATTTGGTAGATAAAGAAGGAGGCTTGGCTCGTAAACTAACTTCTGGCGAAGGTTATGAGATGTTTGCCCGTTTTTCTCCAGATGGTAATACCATTGCTTTTACTGGGCAATATGATGGCAATACAGAGGTGTTTACTATTAATAAGGATGGTGGAGAGCCTAAGCGCCTTACCTATACAGCTACCCTTGGGCGCGATGATGTGTCAGACAGAATGGGTCCTAATAATATTGTAACCGCATGGACTCCAAATGGAGAAAATGTAATTTATCGCTCACGCAAGCAAACTTTCAATGCTTTTAAGGGCTCACTATTCTCAGTTGCTAAAGATGGAGGCATGAGCACTCAACTACCTCTTCCTTATGGTGGTTTTTGTTCTTATTCTGCCGATGGCAAGCAGTTGGCATATAATCAAGTAATGCGCGAATTTCGTACTTGGAAGTATTATAAAGGTGGTATGGCTGATGATATTTGGGTTTATAATTTTGAAAATAAAGAAACTCAAAATATTACCAATAATACTGCTCAGGATATTTTCCCGATGTGGTTTGGAGGAAAAATATACTTTATTTCTGATAGAGATAAAACCATGAATCTGTTTTCTTATAATATTGAGACTGAGCAAGTAGAAAAACTAAGTCAGTTTACGGATTTTGATATTAAGTTTCCTTCTATTTATAATAATATGATAGTATTTGAGAATGGAGGTTATATATATTCGTATTTGATAGATATTCAGGAACTTAAAAAGATTGATATAGAAATTAAGAATGATTTTCCACAATCGAGGAATAAATTGGTAGATGCATCTAAGTATATTAATACTGTAAGTTTATCGGCTAATGCCAAAAGGCTAGCAGTAAGTGCGCGTGGCGATGTATTTTCTATCCCTGTGGAGAAAGGTGTTGCATATAATTTTACTAATACGCCAGGCGCTTTTGATAGAGATGTAGTATGGTCGCCCGATGGGGAATATATTGCATACTTATCGGATAAAAGTGGGGAATACGAAATTTATATTCAGAAATCTGATGGGAAAAGTTCTGCCATTCAGCTTACCGATAAAGGTGGGAGCTATAAGTTTGAGATAATGTGGTCGCCAGATAGCAAGAAGATACTTTATAGTGATAAAGCAATGGATTTGTTTTATATTGATATACAGAGCAAGGTAATTACCAAAGTAGCACATAGCCCAAGTTGGGAAATAAGAGATTATACTTGGTCGCCCGATAGTAAATGGATTTCGTATGCTGATAATGATGGCAATGGAATGAATCAGATTTATATTTATAATACTGAGAATGGGGGAATCAATACTGTTACTGATAATTGGTATGAATCAAGTTCTCCATCTTTTTCTCTTGATGGAAAATACTTATTCTTTATTTCAAAAAGAATTTTCACTCCGCAATATTCCGAAACTGAGTGGAATCATTCCTATGGCAATATGAGCAAGATTTACTTTATTACACTTAAGCAAGATGATAAGGGTCCTTTTGCCCTAGAAGATGCTGAAGCCATTACTAAGAAAAAGGCTAGTGATGAAAAGAAGGAAGAACAGAAGCTTAGTGTAATTATTGATTTTGAAGATATAGCAAATAGAGTAGTGGAGCTACCAATTGACGCAGGGCATTATTGGAATGTAACAGCCACTGACCATAGAGTATATTATAATCAATTCAGAAATGGACAAAAGGGTTCAATGATGAAAATGTATGACCTTAAAAAGAAGAAAGAGAATGAAATTGGAAAAAATTTGGGATATGAAATAGCTGTTGATGCCAAGAAAATGTTAATAAGTAATAGTGGCAATTATTATGTGATTGATTATCCATCGGCAAAGCTAAATTTGAAAGACCCAATAAGTAAAAAGGAACTTAAGGTATGGGTAAATTTACATCAGGAGTGGGAGCAGATATATGAAGAGGCATGGCGTCAGATGCGTGATTTCTTTTACGACCCACAAATGCATGGTGCTGATTGGCAGGCAATGCATGATAAGTATGCTGTTTTGGTTCCTTATGTAAATAACAGAAACGACTTGAACTATATTATTGGTGAGCTTATTGGCGAATTAAATATTGGTCATGCATATACTGGTGGTGGCGATAGAGCTCAGCCTAAAAGGTATAAGACTGGTCTTTTGGGAGCGAATATTATTAGCGATGAGTCAGGTTATTTTAAAATTGATAAAATTCTTAAAGGCGAAAATTATAGAAAGGAATTACGCTCTCCTCTTCGTGAAGTTGGCTTGAATATTTCTGAAGGAAGCTATATA
>JAOZSY010000115.1:2195-8273 GCA_029939445.1 Bacteroidales bacterium | reverse complement strand
GGCTTTGAGTCGTATAATTGGGACGCTGTTCCAACGGGTAATGGTAATATTGAATTAGTGCCTGCAATAGGTGGTTTTATAGGTTATGATCACTATTGGACAAAAGATAGGCGATTTAGTAGTACTGCTGTTTTTGGTTATATAAATATTAAAAATGAAGTGCTTCCTACTCCTAAAGATTTTATTACAGGATATTGGGGCGCATTGAATTTTTATTGGCATCCAATACCTGAATTAGATATAGCTGTTGAATATGTTGCTGCGTACAGAGAAGATACTTTTGGTGAAACTGGTGATGGTGCTAGAGCTCAATTTATGGTTATGTACCATTTTTAATAATAGAGAATAGGAAGAGAGTTAAGGAAATCTTGATTTAGAATTTATTATCTTGGAGAGTTATTATTTAATAATATTAATTCTAACTCTAGTATCTACCGATAAGCTAAGTAAACTCTTTGCATTACCTTGATTCATAGATATTTCAAGTAGATTATTGCTATCGAATAGTACGCAAATTTCTCCAGCAGGAACATCTAAATATGATTTAGAAATTTCAGTGATATCATCTGCCGATTGAAAATTAATTTTGAATCTCCTGTTTTTAGCATATTCGTTAAAAAGCTCTTCACTTATATTCGTTATTGCATTCTCATATCTATCGACATAAATAATTTTGCCAATAATTGTAATAGTATTATTATCCATTTCTATTACTGGAGCAAAGGTCATGGATTGTCGGAAACTATCTCTAGTATTTCCTAAGAGTTTAAAATCATTACCATCAATAATATGTTTGGCCGCTTTGATAAAAACATCTTTTGATGAGAAAGTGTATTTGTCATTATCTTGGATAATCTCTAACTCAACAACTTCGGTTACTTTGTTGCCAAAAATCATACTGAAAATACCATTATCAGCACCAATAAAGTACTGCTTGCAACATTTTACAGCAATATGAGGCTGATCAACACTTGCATCACTGTTTACACCAATAATATGAATAGTATTGTCAGGAAAGTTTTTATAAGCACTCTTTAATATAAAGGAAGCCTGATATGTATCAAAAACATCAACCTCATTAGAAATATCAATAATAGTTACACTAGGAATAGCTTTTAGTAAACTGCCTTTAACGCTTGCTAAATAATGATCCTTTAACCCCCAATCCGTTGTAAGCGTAACAATTGCCATATAATTGATTTATTTTTATTCAATAACAAAGGTAATAGTTCTTATTGAGCGATTAGTTAAATACTATTGAGATGTTTTTAAATACTAATTGTTGAAAAGATTCTACTAGCTAATAAGCGTTATTCTTAGCAATAATCAGTTATAACTTAAAATAAATGCCAATAGAATCGTATCTATTGGCATTTTAATTTTGGAATTAAATTATTGATTTAATCCTTTGTTATAATGATTTTCTTAGTAACTGTTGCATTAGGGTTTTCTTTTAAATGCATTTCAATAAAATATACACCACTGCTTATTTTCGAAAGGTCAAGTTTTGTAGTTTTAATAAACTCAGTAGATAGTATATCTTCACCAATAGCATTTCTTAAGTTTAGTACAATTTTTTCTTCACCAGCATATTCTACAATTATATAATCATTTGCTGGGTTGGGGTATACATTAAGCCCTTTGCCAATAAGTGTTGTATTTATTCCAACATTATTAATTGAAATAGATGTTGACATTGATTTACAGTTATTACTATTACTTACTTCAACAGAATAAGAGCCATTAATATAAGGCATATATGTTTGATTAGTAGCTCCACTAATTATATTATTAGACCTAAACCACTGATTATTTGTGCTACTTGATGAAGTAAATATTCCAGCATCTAGGGTAACAGTTGGAGTAGGGGGTGTACCATTAATAGAGATAGTAAGATTATTAGAAAAAGGTCCAACTCCACAATTGTTTTCAGCTTTTGTTTTCAAGCTTGCGGATCCTACATAGGAGTTATTCCAATCTATGTTTACAGAAGAACCTGTTCCTGTAAGTGTTGCTGCATTACTTGGAGTAATTTCCCAAGTATAAATAGAAGCTCCAGGAATTGTATTTACAGAATAGTTTGTATTACTACTATTATTACAACGTGAACTTGGTCCTGAAGGAGTACTTGGGCTAAGCGGAGTATTATTTATTACGATATTTAGAGCAGGTGATATTGTTCCATTTCCACAGGAGTTTACTCCTGCAACAGTTAATGCAATATTACCTGTATATGTGTTTGCCCAATCTATGGTTGCATTAATACCTGTATTTGTAATGGTACCTGCTGCAGTTGGTGTTAATGTCCAGTTATATGTTGCTGCATTAGCAATGGCGCTAACTGTGTATGTAGAGTTTGTAGGGTTAATACATAAATCAACTGGACCACTAGGTGTAGTAGCAATTGCAGGAGATGTACTAATATTTACGCTCAATATAGTAGAAAAGCTTCCATTTCCACAAGGACTGTTTCCTTTTACTTTAATGCTAGCAGTTCCTACAAATGAAGTATTCCATATTACATTAGATGTTAATCCATTGCCGGTAATACTACCTGCGGTACTAGGAGATAAATCCCATGTATAAGTATTTGCTCCTGTAGCTCCAGTTGTGGTATAAGTTGAAGGGGTGCTTGTACAAGCATTTATTGGCCCAGTAGGCGTTGCTGCTTGCGTTGGTAATTCTCCTACGGTTACTATCTTACTTATGGAATCAAAATCAGTTCCGTCACTTACAATCAGTTTAATATCCTTTGTTCCTCCACTTGTAAAGGTATATGATAAGTTTTGACTAGTAGAAATAGAAATATTATCAATTTTCCATTGGTAGGTAGTTGCATTTTGTGATGTATTAGTAAATGTAGTTGATGTGCCAGTACAAATATTTGAAGTAGGTAAATCAAAGTTTGCAACTACATTTGATGTATTTGTTCCAATCACTTGAACATCATCAATAAATAAGTTATTGCTAAAAGCTGTAATGTTCTGAAAAATAATTCTAATATTAGAATTTCCAGCATATGCACTAATATCTATGGAATCACAATCAGCACCATTACTTGACCCACACCAATCACTTGCAGTGGCTGGTATAAAGTTAGAAGTATTATCAGGTGCTGTAGCAAAGCTTCCTGTGCCATCTTCATATAGCGAATCTAAAACAGAGTATGTTGCTCCACAGTTGCTAGATATAAATATTACTAATGTATCAGAAGGATAACCAGTATACCTTGTATAAGCATGTTTAAATTGTAAGTATGCACTTGTTTCATTTTCCAGATTAATTATTGGCATAACTAGATTGTCAATATCTCCAGCACCATTATAAGCATAATTATTAATAAAAATTGATCTAGCACTACTGCCGTTTCCGCTAGTATTATATATACCCCAAGTAATACTTCCTGCATCAGGATTAGAAACTAACCAATCTCCTAAAGTAGTAGAACTAGACTCAAAGTCCTCAATAAATGGAGCTTGTGCGCCACCTACAGTAATATAGCTATTGATTGTTTTTGTGTCGCTGCCATCAGCATTGGTTGCAGTTAAAGAAACAGAATAAATACCTGAGTTATTGAACTTAACTATAGGGTTTTGAGAGCTATTACTAGTTGAGCCCACATAAGTAACATTGCTAGGCGAGATTGTCCACGCCCATGATGTAGGGTTATTATATGTAGAATCTATAAGGTTTGTAGAATCTCCAGTACAAATAGATGTTTTGTCTGCCCCAAAGTTACAAATTGGAACTTGTGAAGTTGAACCAGTGTATAAATCAACTTCCCATAAACCTCTACCATATGTTGCGGCTCTTAATTTATTATTACTTGGATTAGTATTATAATATATCTCTAGTTCACCTATTCTTACCTTTGGAAATGCAAGGTTGTATTCTACCCAGTTTGCTAGTCCAGTTTTTATATAAACGCCTAATTGAGTTCCTGCATATAGTATTTCTTCTGTAGTATTTGTTTTGTCTTGTACTATTGAATTTATTGGTATACTAGGTAAGCCTGTTGACATATTAGTCCATGTTGTGCCACCATTAGTAGTTTTAAAAACACCATTACTATTATACCCTCCAAGAGTTACCCATACAGTGTTTGGATCATTATCTTTGACAGTTATATACATAATATTTGAAGAAGCAACTGGCAATGTTCCTGTAATACTAGTCCATGATGTTCCTCCGTTTACTGTTTTCCAAATACTAGATAGATCTGCTACGTATAGTGTTAAATTATTAGAAGGGGCTATAGCTATGCTTCTTAATTTCTGACCTGAACTCATTGTGGATATCTGAGACCAAGTTGTTCCTTTATTTGTTGATTTCCATACATTGGAATAACCAGCATATATTGTTTGATGATTTACTGGGTCAAGTATATATGGTGTTACCCATGCACCGTTTCCTGCTGATGAAGGCTCAATGGCTGTTGAACTTAACCAGTGATTAGTAGTTAGAGAAATTTGACCATTTACGTATGTGCCATATTGTATATTTACGTCAGTATAATCAATAATACATTCCATACCATCACCACCTTTTACGTCCGACCATGTACCGTTACTAAACAACTTTGTGCCATTATCTTGAAGTCCTGTTATTGTTTCTGTAGAAACAGTTTGTGAAACTCCTAATTTATACATCTGGCTATTTTTTAAACCATTAGATTTGTCAGACCAAGTTAATCCATTATTTGAGGATAAGTATATACCACCATCATTACACTCAAATAGGTCACCATTACTTCGGTAAACTAAGTTATGTTTATCAGCATGAACCTCAGGATGGTTGCCAAAATTATAACCAGAGTATGAAGTCCAGCAATTTGAACAAGACCATGATGTGCCTCCGTTGGTACTTTTATGAGAATTTACTCCTCCCATAATTACTTTATTAATATCGGTAGGTGATACAGCAAGAGATATATCATACCACGATTGCCCGTCATTACTGCCGCTACCGTCAGAATTCCAATTCATTAAATTTGTACTATTATATGTTAAAGAGAAACTGCTTCCAGAGTTTATTGATTTATAAATACCATAAAATCCACCACTAGAGTTGCCAATAAGAGCATATACCACGCTTGAATTTGCAGGACTTACGGCTAATTCAATTCTAGATCCATTATTAAAAGATTGTGGTGTCCATGAAGTGCCAGAGTTTGTAGAAACATAAATTTCCCCCCATTTAGTAGAGCCATAAAGCGTACTAAAAGTACTTGGTTTATATTCTAAATCAATAAAACTTTGTGTAGATAATTGAGTACTCCATGTTGTGCCTCCATTAGTAGTTTTGTATACACCACCTGAGGTTGCAGCAATTATAGTGTTATTATTAGTAGGATCCAAAATCATTTTATAAACCAATTTGTTCTGGCCTAGAGTATAACTTAATCCTGTAGTATTCCACGTTAATCCACCATCAGTAGATTTTAATACACCAATACTTCTATTGTCAGCAGCATCTCTATCTCCAGTTCCAATATAAATAGTATTTGAGGTAGAATAATCACTAGGAATTATAATACTAGAAACTCCAAGTACATCATTTGAGTCAGTAAGGCAAATCCAACTACTTCCGTTATCAGAAGTTTTCCATAATCCTCCTGCTGGTGCTCCTATCCAATATGTATTATTATCTGTTGGGTGAAAAGCTATACAATTCACTCTACCTATACCTGCGTATCCACCAGTTGAGCTACTTGGTCCTAATGATGTCCATGTGTTAGTATTTCCTGTTAAAGATTGTATTTGGTTACTTTGCTTTGCAGTATTATATACTTCCATTGCCGATACAGAAGGAAAATCACCTGTTGAAGGGTCAATCTGGCTCTCCATTTCCCATTGCCAACGTTTAAACTGCTTGTAACCAATAGCCTTTTTTGTAACGCCATTTACTACATACGTGCCACCTTGTACATTATAAGGTGCCCAATATGTATTAAAAGCAGTTTGATAATCATAGAAATTATATTGTGATTTTGCTTGTGGCAAATTACTTAACCATGGTTGAGCTGTGGCTTCAAAAATGCCAAAAGCCAAAAAAAGAAAGAGTAGTATATGTTTCATG
>JAOZSY010000115.1:0-2095 GCA_029939445.1 Bacteroidales bacterium | reverse complement strand
TTTTTATTGTGAAATGTCAATTCAAAATCTGTACATTTGTTGTTAATATTTACATAAAAATCAGCGTCATAATAGAACATAGGAAAGCTTAAGTACTGTTTATTATTAATTTCTGTTTATTTGCAAGGGATTATATAATGAATGTTGGTGCTTTCTGACTCACAAAAAAACAATTTTTATATATGAAAAAAACAAAGATGGTTTATACCTTTGGCGATAGTAAAGCTGAAGGTAATGCCAAAATGAAGGAATTGCTTGGTGGTAAGGGTGCAAATCTTGCAGAAATGAATTTGATTGGAGTTCCTGTTCCTCCGGGCTTCACTATTACTACAACAATGTGTGCTGAGTATAATAAACTTGGTAAGGAAGCCTTTATTAAGCTTGTTAAGAAAGATGTAGAAACGTCTATAGCGAAGACAGAGAAACTATTAGGACTTGAATTTGGTTCAGAGAATGATCCTTTATTAGTTTCTGTACGTTCAGGAGCTAGGGTTTCTATGCCTGGTATGATGGATACTGTTCTTAATCTTGGTCTTAATGATCAAACGGTGGAAGCTATTGCTAATAAAACAAAGAATGAGCGTTTTGCATGGGATAGTTATCGTCGATTTGTACAAATGTATGGCGATGTTGTACTTGGAATGAAGCCTGAGTCTAAAGAGGACATTGATCCATTTGAGAAAATAATGGATGAAGTTAAAAGAAATAATAACGTTTCTGATGATACTGATCTTTCTGTAGATTTATTACGCGCATTAGTTGTGCGATTTAAGGCTGCAGTTACTGCACAAACTGGAAAGAAATTTCCTAACGATCCATGGGAGCAACTTTGGGGTGCTATTAGTGCTGTATTTGATAGCTGGAATACCGAAAGAGCTGTCTATTATAGAAAAATTAATAAAATACCATCGGAGTGGGGAACAGCGGTAAATGTTCAAGCCATGGTTTATGGTAATATGGGCGAGAAATCGGCAACTGGTGTTGCATTCTCTCGTGATTCGGCTACAGGAGAGAATATTCTTAATGGTGAGTATTTAGTGAATGCACAAGGAGAAGATGTTGTTGCTGGTGTTAGAACTCCACAAGAGATTACACTTAAAGGATCTAAGAAATGGGCACAACAACAAGGAGTGAGTGAGAAAGAACGAAAGGCTAAATTTCCTTCTATGGAAGAGGTGATGCCTAAAGCATATAAAGAGCTCTTTGAAATACAGCATAAGCTTGAGAATCATTATAATGATATGCAGGATATCGAATTTACTATTCAACAAGGTAAAATGTGGTTGCTGCAAACTCGAAATGGTAAGCGTACCGGTAAAGCAATGATTCGTATTGCCATGGAAATGTTTGAGCAAGGACGTATTGATGAGAAAGAGGTTGTAATGCGTATGGAGCCAGAAAAACTTGATGAGCTTCTTCACCCAATTTTTGATACTAATGCAATGAAACTTGCCAATGTATTAACTCGTGGATTGCCTGCTTCGCCGGGTGCTGCAACTGGTCAATTGGTTTTCTTTGCCGACGAATGCGATAAATATGAAAATGCTATTCTGGCTAGAATAGAAACATCTCCTGAAGATCTTGAAGGAATGAATATAGCGAATGGTATTCTAACGGCTCGTGGGGGAATGACTTCGCATGCTGCTGTTGTTGCTCGTGGTATGGGTAAATGTTGCGTTTCGGGTGCTGGAGCAATAGTTATTGATTATAAAAAACGAACTCTTTCAATAGGGACTAAGGTATATAGAGAAGGTACTTGGATTTCGTTAAATGGGACAACAGGAGAGGTTTATAAAGGCGAAATTGAAACAATTAAGCCAAAGGTAAGTGGTAATTTTAGTAAATTATTAAACCTTACCGATAAGTATTCAAGAATGGATGTGCGTACAAATGCAGATACTGGCCATGATAGTATAGTAGCACGCGATTTTGGTGCTAAAGGAATTGGCTTATGTCGTACTGAGCATATGTTTTTTGAAGGAGAAAAAATTATTGCAATGCGTGAGATGATTCTTGCCGATAATAAAGAAGGTAGGATAGATGCTCTTGATAAATTATTAGAAATTCAGCAAAGCGATTTTGAAGAAATATTTGA
>JAOZSY010000343.1 GCA_029939445.1 Bacteroidales bacterium | reverse complement strand
ATCAGCAAGCTTCTTTATTTGGGCATACTTGTTTTTCAAAAGGATCCATAAAAAGCACTTTTGGTACAGGTAGTTTTATGCTTATGAATACTGGCGATAAGCCTACTTTCTCGAAAAATGGCTTGCTCACAACTATTGCTTGGCGTTTGAAGGGAAAAACCACTTACGCTCTTGAAGGAAATATTTTTATTGCCGGGGCTGCTATTAAATGGTTGCGCGATCAATTGCAGATTATTAATTCTACCGACGAAAGCGAATACTTAGCTTTCTCTGTGCCTAATTCGGGTGGCGTAAAAGTGATTCCTGCACTTGCTGGTTTGGGTGCCCCATATTGGAATAATGATGTGCAAGGTGCCATATTAGGACTAACTTTAGGAACAAAGAAAGAACATATTGTTAGAGCAACACTTGAGGCTTTGGCGTATCGTACTAAAGATATGCTTGATTTGATGGAAGCAGACTCTGGATTAAAAATAAATCAACTAGCAGTAGATGGTGGCGCTTCTGCAAATAGTTTCTTGATGCAATACGTTGCAGATGTGCTAAATATTGAAGTAAATAGACCTAAAAATCATGAGTCAACGTCGCTAGGTGCAGCATATATGGCTGGTATTAGTGTGGGCTTTTGGAACGGAAAAGATATAAGAGCTGTTCATAAATTAAATAGGAAATTTAAAGTTTCTAAAGATGCTAAGAAAGTTGCTGAGCAATATGAAAGTTGGACAGTTGTTGTTAAACAAATGATTGAAAGTGCAAGTTCTAATTAATTATAAGCATTTTTGTAATCTTATGATTATATTATTTGACAAGAAAAGTATAATAAAGCTATTATAATACAAACTAATAGATAATTAAAAATTAATACTAAATTTTATGAGTGAAAAACGAAATCCTTGGTGGCCATTATTTATTACGAATTTCTTAAGTGTATTTAATGACAACCTAATAAAATGGTTAGTGATATTTGTAGGTGTTGGCTGGGTTGCTAAAGATGATAAATCTACTGTAATCTCAGTTGCTTCGGCAATGTTGGTAATTCCTTTTATACTTTTTTCACCTTATGCAGGTAAGCTATCAAAAATATTTAAGAAAAGAAGAATAATGATTGTTGGCAAAATTGCCGAAATTCCAATTATGCTAATAGCTATCACAGGCTTTTATTTTGAGAATCTTTATGTTGTAATGACTGCAGTATTACTAATGGGATTTCAAAGTGCATTATTCTCTCCAGCAAAATATGGCTTAATTCGCGATATTAGAGGCGAAGATGGAATATCTTTTGGCACCGGCATGATGGAAATGCTAACATTTGTTGGTGTGCTATTGGGTACTGTACTTGCTGGAATTATGGCCGATTATTATAAAATGGAATGGCTAATGCCAACATTGCTTACGGTATCAGTTCTGGGATGGATAGCGGCAGTATTAATTAAAGCCAATGAAGGTCCTGTTATGCAAACAAAACAACATGCTTTAAATTTTGTAAGCTTTATCTCTAAGCAATATCGATTATCAAAGAATTACCCTGGAGTAAATTATGCAGTATTTGGACTTTCTATGTTTTGGTTAATTGGCTCTATGATTCAAATGAATATAGCTATTCATAGCTCTGAGGAATTAAATGAATCTGATACAATAACAGGAATCACAATGTCTGCTGCTGCAATAGGCATTGCTATGGGTGCTATACTCACAGGTTGGCTGTCGGGCAAAAGAGTTCATTTGGGATATGTGTTTATTGGTTCCATTGGTTTGGGAATAAGTATGTTGCTCACCATTTGGATTAATCCAGGTACCTATGGTTTTATGTTTATGATTTTTCTAACAGCTTTCTTTGCTGGTTTCTATAAAGTTCCTTTAAATGCATTTATCCAAGATAAGGTAAAAGGCAGATTGCTAGGCGATACCCTAGGCTATCTTAATATTATGGTTTTTGTTTTTATTTTAGTATCAGCAGGTCTGTTTGAATTTATGAATCAACTTACAGGAAATAACTCCTATATAGTTTTTGGTTTTATAGCAGTATCATCACTATTTGTTGGAGTATATTTCTGGTTCAAAGTAGATGGCGTAAAAAGTGATTTCCTTAAAATTATTAAAGGTGAACTTGATAGAGGGTAAAATACATTCTATGATGAATATTGGTAGCTTTGACTATTTTGGGGCTAGGTTCGTAGATACTGACATACGTAGTTTCGTCAGTAATTATGCTAGTAATTTGAGTATTTGGTTGAGTGTCGATCCGTTGGGTAAGTCTTTTTAATTCGGGAATAAATTCTAATTCGCTTGCATTTGGAAAGTTAACAATGACTTATCAGGGGAATAATCATTTTTCTATTACAAGTAATAAATTTGATTTTGATTATCAATCAAATTCATCTTTTGGAAGAAATGCAGGTACATTTATTGGGGGAGCTGTATTTGGACAATTCTACACTATTCCTATTACGCCATTTAGTATAATGAGAGATGTTTCAGGATTTGGGA
>JAOZSY010000342.1 GCA_029939445.1 Bacteroidales bacterium | reverse complement strand
AAATATGCCGCTGCTATGAAAGCTAGTGCTGTACCTTTCTTTAAGGATTACAATAAAGCTATTGATATGAAAGTATGGGCAAAAATGATGGAAATGTATAACTTGAATGTTCCTGCTGCTCAACAGTCTGAGTATTTAACTGCTGCTGTTAAAAAGTACAAAGGTAACTACGCAAAATTTGCTGACAAAGTATATAGTAAAACTATATTTGCTGATCAAGAAAAATTAAATAATTTCTTAGATAACCCAAGTGCTAAAACTCTTGAGAAAGATCCTGCATTTGTAGCAATTATAGCTTTCTATGATGACTATAAGAAGTATAATGCTGAGGGTGCTGAAGCTAATGACAAACTTGCTAAAGGTGATAGATTATTTGTAGAAGCCCTTCAACTAATGGAAGCTGATAAGAGTTTTTACCCTGATGCTAACTTTACTATGCGTTTAACATATGGTACTGTAAGAAGCTATGAGCCTAAAGATGCTGTTACTTTCAATTATTTTACTACTATCGAAGGTATTATGCAAAAGGAAGATAATGATAATCCTGAATTTACTGTACCTAGTAAACTTAAAGATTTATATAAAGCTAAAGACTATGGTCAATATGGCGAAAATGGAGAGCTTAAAGTATGTTTCTTAAGTGATAATGATATTACTGGTGGTAATAGCGGAAGCCCTGTAATTAACGGAAATGGTGAACTTATTGGTCTTGCTTTTGATGGCAACTGGGAAGCAATGAGTGGTGATATCAAATTTGAGCCAAATATGCAACGTACTATCAATGTAGATATTCGTTATGTATTATTCATTATTGATAAATATGCTGGCGCAACAAATCTTATTGAAGAAATGGATTTAGTAACTGCAAAAGCTGAACTTAAGCCTGCTGAGCCTATTGAAGAGCCTGCTGCTGTAGAAAAGACTAAAACAAATTAATATATTTATATATTAATTAAATAATAAAAATAGCCACTTTAGATTAATCTAAAGTGGCTATTTCTTTTTTACTGAGAGATATCAACACTACTATTTAGGACCGTTGCATAATTACTAAGTTTTGATAATAGAAGCAATAGAAGCAGATCTTTCATCCAAAACTCACCCAAATAGATTGGGGCATAAAACAGTCTTATGTCTTTTATATGCATAAAAAAAGGTCGTATAAACTATTATTTATACGACCTTTTACAATACCTAAAACTTATTATTTTACACTATTATTCACTAGTATCTTATCAGTAACAAGTCTTTTTAATATTGCTTGCGAGAACGATTGCGATAAATCATCAATTCCTGCTGGATCACTAGTTTCTGTTTGAATAGAAGAAATAAGCTTACCTTTATCTAAATCATAGAATTTACTCTCTAAAAATATAGATGTTGTTTCTTCATAATATCCATCATTCATTCTATTATAATTATGGTAATAATATCCATAGTAACCACCATAATACCCACCAGGACCATAAGGCATTGTACTACCTTGCACATAACGCGTTTCATCCTTTATTTTCAACAAGCTAAGGATAATAACTGCATCCACTTCTCTCTTCTTAAACATCTCATCAATCATTTGAGCATTTTCTTTCTTTATAACATCACCAACCAAAAAATCTGAAGTTGGGATAGCATCATAACCAAGATATTTCAATCTATCAATAAATGATTTCTCAACTACCAACTGGCTCGTATTATTTTGCGCCAATGTTACAACAGCAATTTTCTTAAATTCTTTTTCCTTTTTATAATCATCAGCCTTCCACGAACCAGTAATTTTAGTAGTTGTGGAGCAGGAAACCATAATTGCTACTAAAGCAAATATTATAACTCTTATTTTCATAAACTATCTTTTTTAAAATATTAATAATTAAACAAATTATGCAGCAACAAATATAGACTTAATTATTAGAGATTAACTTTTAAAAATGTGTACTTTTGTTAAATGATAGATTACTCAGCATGCAAAATAAACATTGGCCTTAATATTACATCTAAACGATCTGATAATTACCATAATATAGAAAGTGTATTTGTTCCAATACCACTATATGATATTATTGAAATTAGCGTAAGAAAGGATACAGAATTCAATCTTTCGCAGAGTGGTTTTATTATTGATGGTAATATTACTGACAATCTGCTGTATAAAGCATGGAAACTTATTGATGATAAATACAGTATTGGCGGCATAAATATCCATATTCACAAACAGATTCCTTTTCAAGCTGGGCTTGGTGGTGGTTCATCAAACGCCTCTACCCTATTAAAAATGCTTAATTCTTATTATGAACTTAATATCTCCATTGAAGAATTACAGAAACTGGCAAGTATAATAGGCTCTGACTGCCCTTTCTTTATTGAAAATAAAGCAGTATATGCTTATAATATTGGAACCGATTTTAAAGAGATTAATTTAGACTTATCTCCCTATTATATAGCGATAGTTAAGCCCCCGATTGCTGTTTCTACTCAGGAGGCATACTCTGG
>JAOZSY010000341.1 GCA_029939445.1 Bacteroidales bacterium | reverse complement strand
GAGACAGATACTGTAACTCTTGGTACTTATACCTTTTCAATGGGTAACCATACTATTGTTGCTTCTTCAAGTGCTCCAAATGCTGGTACAGATCTAAATGCAGCAAATGATACAGCAAGTGCAACTATGTTTTTCTCAATGCCACTTAGTGGTCCTTATACAATAGGTGGTGCATCAGCAGATTTTGCTTCATTTAATGATGCGGTAACTACTATGGCGATTGCTGGAGTTAGTGGTGCTGTTGTGTTTAATGTAAATAGTGGGACTTATAATGAACAGCTTGTTATTTCTGAGATTACGGGCGCTAGTGCTACTAATACAATTACGTTTCAATCGACAGTTGCTAATCAAGATTCTGTAATCCTTGAGTTTACATCTATTGGTTCTAGCGATTTTTGGACCGTTCAACTTGATGGCGCTGATTATTTTAAATTTAAAAACCTTACTGTAAAAGCTAATAACCTAAGCTATGCACGTGTATTTGATATTAAAAATGGTGCAAATTATAATGTTTTTGAAGGCAATAAAATAATTTCTGCTGGTGCAGGCAATTCATACACCTCTTGTATTTATCAATATACAGGATTAAGTCATAGTAATACATTTCTAAATAACTATATGGAAGGTGGATATTATTCTATATATATAAGAGGTGCAGGCTCAACTAGCTGGGAAGTAGGTAATATTATTCAAGGTAATGAGATTGTTGGATCGGGTACTTACCCAATGTATATATATTATCAGGATTCTATTCAAATTAAAAATAATTATGTTCATAGTGGATCTAGTGCCTATTCTTACGGTATTTATTGCTACTATATAAATAATGAATATAATATTAGTGGTAATAGAGTTGATATCGTGGCCACATCTAATTCTACTTGTTATGGTATTCGTGATTCCTATGGTAATTATACATCATATAATCCTAGCCAATCAGGTAACGGATTAGTGGCAAATAATATGATATCTATTCAAGGTGGTGCAGGCACACAATATGGTTTGTATAGCTATTATGGTAATGGTACTGAGACTTATAATAATACTGTAAATATTACTGATGGTAACACAAATTCAAGATGTTTATACCAATATAACTCTACATCAAATTCTTTAGGACAAACATATAAGAATAATATTCTTATAAATACAGGTGGAGGATATGCTGCTTATTTTAATACTCCAGCTGCAGTTACTGCATCAGACAATAATAATTTTTATGCTACAGGAACAAATTTAGCATATTGGTCAGGTGCTATGATTGATTTAACAGCTCTTCAAACTGCATCTAGTATGGATTCAAACTCAATTAGTGCAGCTGCATCATTTGTAGCAGCTAATGACTTGCATAATTCTTCTCTTGCAACATATCAGACAGGTACTTCACTTGCTTTGATAACTGATGATTTTGATGGTGATCTTCGTGGTACACCACCTTGTATGGGTGCTGATGAATATATTCTTTTTAGTACTGATGCAGGTATTACTGCTATGACAGAACCTATTGCTGCATGCCCAGGCGTTGTAACAGTTAAAGCTTTAGTACAAAACTATGGTATTGCAGCATTTACTGGTGTTACTGTTGAATGGTCAGTAAATGGGGTAACTCAAACTCCATATACTTATAGTGGTACTATTGCCGCTGGTGCAAGCCAAGAAGTAACTATGGGATCTTATACTTTTGTAGGAAATACACCTTATACACTTGTGTTTAATACATCTAGTCCAAATAGTATTACAGATCAGGACCCTTCTAATGATACTTTAACAGTTTCAGGTTTCCAAACATCTATGAGTGGAACTTATACTGTAGGATCTGGAGCGTCTAATGATTATAGTAGTTTAACTATACTTGCTAATGATCTTACTTCTTATGGAGTTTGTGGGCCAGTTGTAGTTTCAATTGATTCAGGCACTTATGTTGGAAGCATGGACTTATCTAATATTATTGGAGCCTCTTCAATAAATACTATTACTTTTAAGTCTGCAGGAAATAATAACTCATCTGTTAATGTTCAATATGCAGCAACTGGAGCAGCTGATAATTATGTTGTTAAATTAAACAACACTCCTTACGTTAAATTCCTAGATATTACATTTGAAGCTACTGGTTCTACTCATGGTTATGTTTTTTACATGACTGGTGGAGCAGATTATACTGAAATAACAAACTGTAGAATTATTACTACAAATATAAACAGTTCTTATTTTGCTGGAATTTATAGTGGAGGTTCTTTTAATAATCATTGTTCATTTACATATAATGAATTTATTGGTGGTTATTATGGAATATATTGGTATGGTGTTTCTTCTGCATCTCATGGAGTAGATCTTACATTGGAAGATAATGCATTTACAGATTATAATTATTATGGTGTGTCTATTGCTTATTATGACTCTTTATCAATAAAGAGTAACTCTATAATGAATGGCAGCACATCAGGATATGTATATGGTGCTCGCATTTATTATTGTAATATGTATGATATCCAGAATAATAATAT
>JAOZSY010000340.1 GCA_029939445.1 Bacteroidales bacterium | reverse complement strand
TAACGTAAAGTGTTTTATCAATTGTCTCCTCATGATGCTGTCAAAAATAATAAAATTAGTCTTAGCTTGCTAATAAAGTTTGATTAATGTGATGAAGAGGAGATGATTGATAAAACATAGTTGAACTGTGCCGCCTTGCTATGGGCTTCCCATGAAGATATCAATCTACTTTGTATTGCACTTATACAATTTGTGATTATAAGTGCTTTATTTAATCTTAAATATATGATTACTGACAGCATAAATCTATAATTAGTTATATATCAGACATAATTCTCCTAGCACAACCTAGCTCAAAAGTTGTTTTGTAGTAAAGAAAATGTCAAAGAACTAGCAATTACTCACTTATTATCCAGGCTGTAACTTCTTTAATATTGGCATGCAAATCATTCTTCCTCCCTTGCATTTTGGACAAAATGATATATTAATTCCAATAAAATCCTGAAAAACTTCCAACGAAGTAAGTCCTTCATAATTAGAAAAGTAAGAACCTATACCTATTATCGTATAACATTCTTCAAGTTTTGTTTTAATATTAGTAGACGATAAAATACCTGAATATCGAATTTTATAAAAACCACTTGGTAATATATGTCTTACAAAACGCTTTATAAACTCTATAACATCTAAAGTCATGATATTTTGTAAATTACCTACACGGTAATTTTTGTATCTAAATGTTACTTTACCATCCTTTAACGAGAGTATTCTATGATTAGAGATAGCAACTCGGTGTGTATAATTACCGAAATACTCAACAACTCGGTCAACGGCTGCAAATGGGCTTTTTGCAAAAACTACCCAATTTTTAGCATAAATTAGCAACTTCAACTGTGCATAATCTTCAATATCATTAGGTAATTTAATTTCACCATTTGATATTCCATCTTCTAAGTATTTATTCAAAATGCCTCGGAATAGTGCACTTAAAACTTTTACTGGCAAAAAATATTTCTTTGATGATGATACCCACTCCATTCCATCTTCTGATAACCCTCCTGCGGGAACAATCATATGAATATGTGGATGGTAAGTGAGAGTTTGTCCCCATGTGTGCAATATAGATACAGCACCGGTTTGAGCACCCATATATTTAGGATTTGAAGAAGCTGTTTTAAGTGCTTTTGATGACGCTTTAAACAATAAACTATATGCTACTGATTGATTGATATAAAATAATTTATGTAGTGATTGTGGTATGGTAAAAACAAGGTGAAAATGACGGATTGGAAGCAATTTTGACTTTAGTTTATCAACCCATTGTACTTGTTTAATAAATTGACATCTAGGGCAATGCCTATTACGGCATGAGTTATATGATTGATGCTTATGCCCACATTGATTGCATTTAGAAATGTGCCCTCCAAGCTCACTTGTTCTGCATTTAATAATATCCTCTATGGCCTTTATTTGTTGAGGACATAATTTGTGTTTACTTAAGAATTCATCTTTATACTTTAATAAAATGTCGGCCAATTCTATGTTTTGCCTTTGATTTTTCATTTCTTAAATCATATTAATATTCATCTTATCTAATGGCGAAATTATTGTTGATGGACGAAGATTGGCCAAATGTAAATATACTGTAGTTGTTTTTATGGAACTATGACCCATAAACTGTTGAACTATGGGTAAACTAACTCCATGTTCTATTAGGTGGGTGGCAAAACAATGTCGTAATGTATGTATTGAAATATTCTTTTTAATTTTAGCCTTTAACGCTGCTATTTTTACAATTTTATTTAAAGTCTCTGCTCCATAGTGAACCCCTTTTCTATTTATTGGCTCAAACAAATAGACTTTTGGTCGGTCTTCTTCATAATAAACCCGAAGCAAATCTAATGTCTTCTTTGAAAGAATGGTATAACGATCTTTTTTGCCTTTGCCATTCTTAACATGAATTTGCATCCTTGATGAATCTATACTGTTGAGCTTTAATTCCCTTACTTCTTCTCTCCTCAGACCTGAGGAATATGTTAACGCAATAATCGCTCGATGCTTTATGTTCTTGGTAACACTTAGCATTTTTAATATCTCATCCTCAGACAATATAATTGGTAGTTTCTTGCTTTTACGTGGTCGCTTTATCTTTATTGGATCCCAATGTTTTCCTAAAACACTTTCTTGCAATATTTTGTAAGCGCTAATGCATATATTTATTGTAGGAGCAGATACGTTGTCTTTATTTATTCGGTGATATAAATAGTCCTTAAGTTCTGGGATGCTAATTTGATCAACTGGCTTTGATTTAAATTGCATTAGCCACTTAAGATTAGCCACATAACTGTTTATAGTCCTTTGACTATAATTTTGAATTTGCATCTCGCGAGATACTCGCTCAAGAATTGGTAAACTTGGTAATTTCATGATAGATATATTTTAAAGTTAATAAACTCTAAAAATACCTACTATTTCTTGTATTGCAAATTACCGCTGAAAGCGGTTTAGTTCAACGTGCCGCATGTATAAATCGTTTTAGTGTTGCGCCTGCGGCTTATGATTTAT
>JAOZSY010000339.1 GCA_029939445.1 Bacteroidales bacterium | reverse complement strand
GAGGTTCATATTTACAATGCTTTAGGATCAGAAGTTTATACTGAGAAGTTTAATAGCATTGGCAAAACAGTGAAATCGCTAAGCTTAGGCACAATGCCAAGCGGTGTTTATTTTGTACACCTAAATACTAAAGATAAGGTAGTTTATCGTACTAAGGTGGTTATACAGAAGTAATTTTTTGAAGTTTAAGGTTTGGAGGTTTATTAGATTTTTTAATAAACTTCTAAACCACGAACTTCCGAATTTTTTTTAAAGGGATAAACTATATCGCTCCAATATCAATAAGTTGAATTATCTGCTCAATATCTTTATCCTCACCACTAGGGTCGTATTTGATTTTTAGATTATAGCCAAATAATCGGCCTAAGCCTTGCCATAATACAGCACTTACTGAGCCTCTTAGTTCCTTTAGTAGATTATACGAAGAGTGATTAGTTTCTCTATCGATAAGCTTTACAAGGATTTTTCCTTGTCCAATGGTGAATTTACGAAGTTTACCTTCGTATTCGGCACGAATTTCTTTTTCGGCTTGCTTCATTATTCTTTTTCTATCTCTCTCGTTAGGAGTAGCGCGCAGAAGGCTATCGTATCCATCTAATTTTTCGCCGGCAAGTTTTGCATAAGGATATACTTTTTTCACATATCTAATCAATCTAGTATAACGCCTTTTTTGATAGTTATTCTTGAATTTTTTCTGGCTTACAACATAATGGGTTGACAGTTTTATGCTCGAAATAGTGTCGTTATCAACTACAACACCAGGATTTACATATCCCATTTGTGCAGATGCACTAATACTGAATAGTATAAGTATAGATGAAAATAAAAGGACAATCCGATTTTGCATAGCACAAAAATAAGCAATTATTAAGCCAATATCAAGTGGTGTAAGTTTATACTTAATTACTAAACGATTATTTTATTTTTCTGTTGCCATTTATCTTATAATAAAGGAGTAATCTTTGAGAGAAATCATATTCATTATCAAAGAAATGAACAGAAAACTGTAATTGTAATCTAATGCTTTTAGTATTGAAGAAAGATATCTCATTATCGAAGCGAGTATAATTTGGAGCATTATAAAAGTGATCGCCATTTATGAGATTCATTTTGTCTCCAGAATAATGTGTTAGGCGTAACTGATAGAACTTATACTCAAATTCGTATTTTGCGTAAAAGCCTTTACTTAATACATATTCTTCGGGTACAGTTTTATTATAAGATAATGCTGGGCCAATATAGAATCGTGAATAAAGCTTATCAGTGAAATCAAGACCAAAAAGAAAAAGCGCTCCTCTATTCTCTTTAATATGAAAGGATGTATCTTTTACACTAGTTGTACTTTGATGGTACATATACATATAGTTTTCAAAAACTAAATAATTGTATTTAAACTTTCCTGAAGATCCAGCCATAAAGCTCTCATTCGTAGTCTCACTTTGTCTACTGGTCCAATCTATCCAAATATTCTGCTCGCCATATTTATATTTAACATTTAGCATAGCTCCCTCAATAGTTGCGCGGTAGTAGGCAATGGTATCTGTAATTAATATGTCGGGATAAGCTAATCTGTTTAAACGAGGAAAAGCTCCCATAAGAAAATCAATATTTCTTTTTTTATAATTATAATATATTATTGGAGAGGTCTTAATGTATTGTGAGCTAGTTCCATATTCGTAAAGAAAATCAAGTCCAAAATTTATAAAGTGAACAGAATCAATACTGAAACCAGTTGTTAAACTTAGGTGGCTTCCAAGCATAGTTTGACCTGTATTATAATCATTATAATATTCTCTGTTGTCGATGAAATTATTATTTTGAACCTCCCAATATAGAGCATTCTGAGCACTTAATAATAAAGAACTAAATGATAATAATATTAAGAGAATGGACTTTTTCAATTCTTATAATTTATTGTGATGTTAGGTGTTTTTTGGTATAAATAATATAAAAGCAAATATATGGTTTTTTTCAGATTTAATTGTATGAAATTTGCATTTACTAATTGAATTTAGGAATGATATTGCAGATTATGGTAATTTAAGGGCGATAGGTTTGCTACTGTTTTAGAATTACTAGAAGAAACCACCCCGTGACACTGAGTAAACGCATTTAAATAGTAGGTTTTATTTATTGATAATTATAATCATAAAAGGTCATCGAATTACACTAATTCGGGTAATTCGAGTAATTCGATGATAAATAAACAGCTTATGGATTATGTATATGGTTACTTTGTTGGATGTCATAAGATGTTAACGTATATATAAATAAACGTATAAACGCATAAACAAAATGAAAAGTATGAGTTTGCCCTGATAATACACAGGTCATTTGTAATTAGTAATCGAATTATTTTATCTTTGCCAATTATAAATATTAAAAAATACACAAATGAACAAAATCTTTACCCTAATAGCAGTATTTGTACTGTTTTCAACAGTTTCTATCGCACAAAATATGAGTGCATTATATGAAAAACTGAATACATCTGTAGTTGTAATTA
>JAOZSY010000338.1 GCA_029939445.1 Bacteroidales bacterium | reverse complement strand
TACCTGGAAATCAGGATGCTGGAATTAGTTCAATTATAGCTCCTTTTGGGCAAACTACAATTGGGCAAGCAACACAAGTAAAAGTTATGATTTACAATTATGGAAATGATACTTTATATTCAGTTCCTGTGGAATATCTTATGAATGGAAATTCACAAGCAATAGAAACTTTTGCCGGAACAATTGTTCCATTTGACTCAGCGGCCTATACTTTTACAACAACCTACAACTCAGCTGCAGGAATATATACTATTTGTGCTAATACACAATTAGCTAATGATGTAGATCCTGTGAATGATCAAAAATGTGTTACTGTAATAGGTACTGGTATTGAACACGCAAAAGGAGATAGATTTATGGTTGCACAAAATAGACCTAATCCTGCAAAAAACAATACCGAAATTGAGTTCTATCTTCCAAAATCAGGAAATATTAATTTTAGAATTGTAGATATGTTAGGAGCTGTTGTAGAAAATCAACAACAAACATATTCGCAAGGAAAGCAAATAATTAGACTAAATCCAACTAATTATGCCGAAGGAATTTATTTTTACTCAATAAGTTTTGATGGTGAAGTTAAAACATTCAAAATGATTATAGTTCGATAATTGATTATTCTTGAATGATTATAGCCCATTTACCTTTCTTGGTAGATGGGCTTTTTTTTTGCTTATTGAGATTTAGGACAGTTATATAATTATGAGTTTTCGGCAATAAAAACCAATCTTTCATACAACTATTTCCCCAATGCGTAAATCGGGGCAAGCTGTTGTCGATTTATAAAGCCCCTTTACAAAAGCAACCTGCTGGTTTAAAAAAATCTGTAGCCTTATATTTGAATAGAATAGTGGTTTCTGCAACGGTCTTTATTGCATTAATCGATGATAATATGCGGTAGTCATCTATACACCCTATTAGTTGATATATACTAACGAATGATAATATTTGATATAGCTCTTGGACTTGCTATTTTATTATTAGCATATTGTTATTATTAATTTATACATAGTCTGCTTTCTACGATTCTGTTGATTTTTCAACATCTACTTCTAAAGCATCGTTAATTAATAAAGCTTGAAACACCTTATAACTTAGTGCAAGAACAACTGCTCCCACAAATAGCCCAATAATACCCGACATCATCATTCCGCCAATGGCGCCAAGCAATATAGCAAGCATTGGTACATCAACTCCTCTGCCTAATAAAAGAGGCTTTAGAAATGCATCACTAGAACTAACAATAATGCTCCAAATTAGGAATATTACTGCTGGGGTAGTATTTGCAAAAGAAAAAACATATATTACCAAAGGGCCTAAAATAAGTAGTGGTGGTAATTGCAATATAGCTAGAAATAGAATAATTAAGGCCCATAATCCTGCAGCTGGTATTCCAATTGCAAAGATTCCAATTCCTCCCAATACTGATTGAATTACAGCTACACCCAAAACCCCTTGTACTACACTTCTTATAATTGAAACGGATAGTTTTACAAAGCTATCACCTTGCACTCCTATGAGTGTATTAAAAATTGATTTTGCTGCTTTTTCTGCGGAATCTGCTTTTGTAAGTAATGCTCCAGATATAATTATTGAAATAATAAAAAGTAAAATGGTAGAGACTAAACCCGATGCTAATCCTAATAGCTCTGAAGCTATATCTTTCATCTGAGGACTATATTTAGTAACTAAGTCCTCTAAATTATTAGCAGCAAGATACCATATATTATATAATTCATCCCCAACCACTGGCCAGTCTTTAACTAATTGGTCTGGTACTGGAACGATTAGAGTACCTTCTTGCAGTTGATTCGCCAAATTTTGAATGCCTGCTATTGTGGAGTCAATAAAAAAAGCTGAAGGAATAATAAGAATAGATAATGCAACCACAGTAATTATAACTGATGATAATTTTCGTTTATTACCTAAAACATTTGATAGCTTAATAAACATTGGATATACTGCAACAGCGATAATAATACCCCATAAAACAGGCATTATAAATGGTTTTATAATTTGAAAAGACCAAACTAAAAGCAAAACAATAAACCCTATTCTTAGGGTTGTATTTATTGATCGATTGTAAAAACTCTCGTTATTTTCCATAATAATATATCTTAAGTTACGATCTAATTATTTAGTAAAGGTAGTTTACACTTTCATATTAAAAAATGTAAACCTTATATAATTAATGTATAAACACTCACATATTCGAAAATACATGAGTGTATATTAGCAATTATTTCAATAATTCAAAATCATTTAACTGCCAAGTTTTATTAATAATTATTTCCAGCTACAAACCAGAAGAATTAGCAGTTTTTGTGGTTGCTTATAATTTGCGAATAAGTTTTGTAGGGTCATAACCTTCATCACCATTACTTACCATTTCACTTGGTCCATAATGACGAAGTACAACATTAAACTTCCCTGTGGTATTTCCTTCAACAATTGGGATATTATTAGGCTGACCTTCGCATCCAAAATGTAAAGTAATTGTACCATCTGCATTTT
>JAOZSY010000337.1 GCA_029939445.1 Bacteroidales bacterium | reverse complement strand
GAATCCTTACATACCACATTTTTCTCAAGCTGTACCCCACAAAGACCTCCATTTACATAATTTTTCATTAGCAAATATTTTTCCTTTATAAATCATTAAATATCAATTAAATATAAGATTTTGGTTTTCCGAGGGCTCGGTCCGTTATTACAGACTATTTTGCAATCGAAAAACTATCTGAGTTTTTAATAAGAATCAAAGATAATGAAAAAACAAATACTTGTATAAAATAGGGAATATTTCTCTTTTGCCATAGGAAACATGGGGGTTTCCGAGAGATTGGTCCGTTATTACGGACTTTTTTTAAGACTATTGTAAAACTGAATAAGCAAGAGGAAGGAATACCCCATTAGATATGGAAGTGCAATTGGCATTCCTATCCGTTTCTTTTATTATACTTATTACCCATAATTTCTTAAATTTGCAATATAGAAAACCAATATTTCCATGAACAGAAAACTTGAAATTTGCTGTTATAGTCCAGAGTCGGCAATAGATGCTGAAGAAGCTGGTGCTGACAGAATTGAATTATGCGACAACTATTCTGAAGGAGGCACAACGCCATCTTATGCTGCAATAAAATACACAACTAATAGACTAAATATTCCTGTAAATGTAATTATAAGGCCACGCGGGGGTGATTTTCTATATTCTGAAGTAGAATTTGAAATAATAAAACAAGATATTATCACTTGCGAAAATATAGGTGTTAACGGCATTGTAATAGGTCTTTTACTGCCTAATGGCGATATTGATATTAGCAGATTAAAAGAAATTATATCCATTTCTAAAAATATGGAAATCACTTTTCATAGGGCTTTTGATATGTGCAATAATCAGCTAAAGGCTTTGGAGGAGTTAAAAGAACTAGGCATTAAACGTATCCTTACTTCTGGCGCAAGAAACACTACTACTGAAGGCATTGATTTAATAAAAGAGTTAGTACTAAGGGCTGATAACAAGATAATAATAATGCCTGCTAGTGGCATTAACGACGACAACATTCAAGAAATTATGCTCAAAACTAACGCTCTGGAGTTTCATAGCTCAGCTAAAGTATTTGTTGGTAGTAATATGGAATACCATAATAAAAACATAAGTATGGGAAAGAATGACAATAATGAGTTCAGAAAAATTACTGTAAATAAGAATATGATAAAAAGAATGAAATCTATTATTGACAAAAAATAAGAGGAATTTTCATATACTTTTGCTGCTCAACAATTATAAAAAAATGAATAGCCCCAAATACCATAAATGGAGAGTTTTTGATATATCAATGGCTCATTTTGTGCACGATGTTTATTCGTCATTCTTGGCTCCATTATTACCTCTTTTAATTGAAAAAATAGGGCTAAATTATTTCCTTGCTGGCTCATTAACAATGTACGGGCGAATTCCCTCTTTAATGAATCCTGTTATTGGCTGGATTGCTGATAAAATAATACTCCGCTATTTTATTATTCTAACACCTGCAATTACAGCCATATCAATGAGCTTAATTGGCCTCGCTAATAACTATTTTCAACTATTATTTCTACTATTAATAATGGGATTTAGCTCTGCATTTTTTCATGTGCCTGCACCGGTTTTAATGAAAAACGTATCTGGCGAAGAGAGTGGAAAAGGAATGAGCTATTTTATGGTTGCCGGGGAACTTGCTAGAGCAATGGGGCCATTACTTATTATCAGCGCAGTATCGTGGTGGGGGTTAGAAGGTAGTTGGAGAGTTATGCCACTGGGATTATTAGCGTCAGTTATTCTGTTTTTTCGACTAAAAAAGCTTAAAGATTTTGATATTAAACCCAAGAAGAATAAAAGCAAAATTAGTAGTGAGGTAAAAAAGCAACTTGCATATTTCTTCTTTATTATTACTGGTTTTATTCTAGGCAGAGGAGTACTTAGAGCATTACTAATTACATTTTTACCAACATATTACGTTGCAATGGGTCATGATATTTGGGTAGGAACCTCAATACTTGTAGCAATAGAAGTTGCTGGCGCTATTGGCACATTAATAGCCGGCAGATTTTCTGACAAATTGGGAAGAAAGAAGATGCTAATTTATATCGCTATTGCTATGCCCATTTTAATGCTTCTTTTTAATATAAGCACAGGCATTATATCAATTATATTTTTGGTAATTAGTGGCTTATTTCTTTTTGGAGCTTCACCAGTATTACTAGCCCTTGTCCATGATTTTAAATCTGATAGACCTTCATTTATCAATAGTATTTATATGACCATAAACTTTGTATTTGGTGCTGGTGCAAGCATGTTGGTAGGCTTCTTTTCTGATATCTATAGCCTAGATGCTCTTTTCTATTATTCACCACTATTGGCACTTATGGCTATCCCTTTTGCTTTTCTAATGCCGGAGTTTAAGAAGGTAGAGTAGAATCAAGAGTGTATTAAATATAAATCCAATGCATGTTTCTTCTAATTCTTTATTTAAACAAAAAAGCCATCAGATAAATCTAATGGCTTAATCTCGCTCCTCTTCTAGCCCCGA
>JAOZSY010000336.1 GCA_029939445.1 Bacteroidales bacterium | reverse complement strand
AGGTAAATATTAGAATTAGGGTTTCCCATTCTGCCTTTAAAATTACGATTTGCAGTGGAAATCACATTATAACCATCGCCTGGTATTCCTTGCCCTGTTCCTAGGCATGGTCCGCATGATGGCGAAAGAACATTGGCATCAGCATCAAGAAAAATATCGATTAAACCTTCCTTAATTGCTTGTTGGTATATTATTCGAGATGCAGGAGTTACCAAAAGCTGAAATCCTTCTGCAACTTTTTTGCCATTTAAGGCCGCAGCAGCTTCACGCAAATCTTCTAATCTTCCATTGGTGCAAGTTCCAATAAGCCCTTCATGAAGCGGTGTTCCCTCAACCTCCGATAGTGCTTTCACATTGTCAACATGGTGTGGTGCTGCCACCACAGGAAATAGCTCACTAAGATTAATATCTATTGTTTTAATATATTCAGCATCATCATCGGCCCAGGTGCCATCAGTTATTTCTTCTTTATTATAAAATGCTGCCAAAACTTTGTCTGGAGGAAAAACGGCATTCTTAGCACCCATTTCTGATGCCAAATTTGCCAAAGTCATTCTTTCCGAAATTCCTAAATTGGCAACACCATCTCCATGAAATTCTATGGAATTATAATTAGCGCCATCGCTACCAATCATTCCAATTAACCAAAGCGAAATGTCTTTGGCAAATACGCCATTAGGTAGTTCGCCAGATAAGTTGATTTTTATTGTTTCGGGAACTCTAAACCATGTTTCGCCTCGTTTCCATATTCCTGCAGCCTCGGTACGATCAATCCCTGCTGCCATTGCATTAAATGCTCCTGCAGTACATGTATGACTATCGCTACCAACTATAAGCATTGATGGCTGAGCATGATACGACATTATTTGATGGCAGATTCCTTTTCCTGCATCATAAAACTTATCTACGCCTTGTTCTTTTACAATATTTCTTATATCTTGGTATTGTGTTGCTAGCTTTGCAGTAGTAGGAGGTGCATTATGATCCAATACAATTAATAATTGCTCTGGATTTGCAACTTTTTCACCGCCCATTTTGGCAAAGGTATTTTTTATACTTGCTGTATTATCGTGTGTTAATACTATATCTGGTTTTGCAAATACAATACTTCCTGTTTTTGCCTTAAATATCTTTTCTACAAATGTTTTTCCTGCCATGATTAGGGTTTTAAGTTTTGTGTAGCAAAAATGCTAAAAATAACAACAACTTTAATCTATTTTGTTGAAATATTGTATTTGATAATTGTCAATGTAGTTTGAAAATTAAGTTTTGATTATAATCTTAAACTTCAATATTTTTGTCTTTGACTATTATTCTTAGAGCTTCTTTTTGGCTTAGTTTTGAGAGCTCTGTCTTTGAACAGAAATTCTCAACCCATTGGGGATTCGTTTTGCCATATTCACGAAGAACCCACCCTATAGCCTTGTTTATAAAGAATTCATTACTACCGTTTAATGAGCTTATTATATATGCTAAAAATTCTGTATCTGTTTCTGATTTATACTTCAGTTGAAATAGAATAGCACTTCTTTGTAACCAAATATTATTGCTATTTATCCACTTATTGATTATAAGTTCTTTATTTTGAGGGTATTTCATAAAGTAATTGCCAACTAATTTTGGAGCAATAAAATCAACAGTATCCCACCACGATTTATTAATAATCAACCATTCATAAAAATAGATATCAGATTCGTCTACAGAGCTTATATATTTATAAGCATATTCTTGAGCAAAATACTGAAGTTCTCGTTGTGGTTCATTCCATAATATTTTTACTTCATTTATCATTTCCAATTTATGAATAAGGTATTTCTTAATCATAAATGGCTTTTGTATATTATTTCGAAGGGGAGATTTTATTCCAAAGAAATCAAAATTATTCTTCATATAAGCTGCCATCTGTGGTGCCAATACTTTGTTCGAAGCTCTCTTAAACTCAGAAATAATAGTATTTGATAAATCGTTCATTTAATAAAGGGCTTGTAATTCTAGTTATGTATAATTACTAAATTAATTTATACTGTTTGCCAGGGAAGGACTTTACAACACCTTTAAATTCGAGGCTTAGCAGAATAGAAGTTGTTTTGGACATTGGTAGGTCAGTAATTATACTAAGTTGATCCACTGAAATAGTTTCGGAACTCATTTTTCCAACAACTTTCTCTTCCAATTCAGATAACTCAACAAATAATTGCTTTTGAGGAGCCTTATTTTCTTTATTATTGGATTCCCAATTCATTAGTTCCTTTATATCCTTAGCATTATTAATAAGGTGAGCAACATTTTTCTTAATAAGCATATTACATCCCGCCGAATTTTCGTCATGTGGCCTGCCTGGAATTGCAAATACATCTCTATTATAATCTATTGCCAGAAATGCCGTAATAAGTGAACCCCCGCGTGCCTTTGATTCTACTACAAGAGTAGCATCTGATATTCCGGCAACAATTCTATTGCGCATGGGGAAATTCTGACGGTCTGGGATAGTTCCTTTTGTAAACTCTGTTAGTAGGCCTCCTTGATA
>JAOZSY010000335.1 GCA_029939445.1 Bacteroidales bacterium | reverse complement strand
TAGTGTCAACAACACCTACAATATCATCTTTTTTGTAATGCTTGCCATCTTCAACGCTATATTCCACTAATTGCCCAGCATTATTAGCAGAAACAGTGGTAGCATCATCTTCAAAATTACCATAAGCATCAGGAGCTATGGTTTCGCTACACGAACTTAGTAGTAGCATTATCAATATTATAAAAATTGTATTTCGCATAATTCTCTTATTTTAGTCCCAGTGAGTGTTTATAATTAATATTTGATCTTATTAAATTTATTCTATCTAATTCTGTAGAAAGCTTGGCACGCTTCCATTCATTAAAAATTTTAAGATATTCCGTTGATGTTAGGTTGCCATTTTTCATTCTACTTTGTGCATTCTTATATACATTTTCTTTCAGCAATTCAATATCTTCATCAAGTTTTATAAGTTTTGTATATCTATCCATTTCTTGTAAAAACTCATTTTCTTCAATAGCAATTTGTTTTTCCATGCTTGAAATATTGTCCTCAATAATTAAGGTTTGAAGCTTAACTTTTTCTTCATTATTTTTAGAGGCATTCCAGTCCCAAACATCCCAAGTAAATTTAGCACCAATCATATAATAGCCGTGCATATCCGTATTAAGCATATCGTATCCTGGGCGTCCATAACCCACATTGCCAAATGCTACAAACTTGGGCATTCTGCTAGTTTTGTATTGTGAAGTACTTGCCATTGAAAGCTTTTTCTGGGCATTCAATAGCTCTATTTCAGGACGAATTCCTTTATTGGCAATATCTGCAGAAGTAGGAAGCTCAAACTTATAGTTTGTATCCAACTGCAAACCAGTAATCATTGATAATGAAGAAAGTACCAAACTTATTGATGACTGAATTTCTATTTGCTGCTTTTGCAATTTCAGCTTTTCAGCCTCAATATTATTAAGTTCGGAGCTAGTAATCACACCATTTTTAACGGCAGAAGCTATTGATTGAATATTTTCATCTATCTCTCCCTCACTAATATTGATTATTTTCTCACTTTTCTTAAGAAATAAATACGAAACATAGAGCTTATTTATTTTACCAATTAAACCATACGTTTCAACATTAAGCTGCTGGGCTTCCACATTGTTTTGTGCCATTTGTATATCTTTGGCAGTACTAGTAATTCCACCGTCCCAAATAGTTTGACTAATATTAGCTCCAACACTGTAATTATCTTGTGGTAATATAGCAAAAAAATCGGGCATCAATTGCACTTCAGGGAAAGTAATTACCTCAGACTGATAACTAAGCTGGCCAGATAGATTAATCTTTGGTAAATAATTTTTTTTTAGTGTTTGTTCTATTAAATCTCTCTTCTGAGAAATACTGATCTCCTTTTTAAAAGATGGCCAATTGCGTTCTGCAGCAGCCACACAGGAATCCAAACTTATCTGCTGGGCAAATATTGGTTGAATTCCAAAAAGGAAGACTAGAGTTAATAATTTATTTATCATAGCTATATATTTTATTGCTTTATTATATTTTTATGGAGTCAATTATGAAATTAGCAACTACCTTTTTACGTTCATCTAAAAGCTTTTCAAACTTATCCTCTTCACCATTTAGAATTATTCCAACCACCATAGGCTTGGCCACTAAAGGGAATATACATAAGGAAAGAGTATTAAGAAGAAGGTGCTCTGGTGAAATATCCCTTATAATACCTTTATCAATATCCTCTTGAATTTTTACTTTCACGAAGTCCACATTAAAGCCAGAAGATTTTATTAGTTTGAGAAGTCGTTCAGGATTATTATTTATCTCATTAATAATAAAGGAAGGAATATGTGGATTTTTACGTAACATATCGATGTACGCACTCACAAAGTCTCTTATCATCTGAAAAATATCTCCTTCTACATTAATCACTTTTAAAACCCTTGGGATAAAAAGCTTAACAGCCTTCTCAATTATTATCTGGAATAACTTGTCTTTACTTTTAAAATAGTAGTGGAGCAATGATTTATTTATTTTTGCTTTGTCAGCAATTGCCTGCATTCTGGTTCCATTAAAACCCTTTTCTTGAAAAATATCAATGGCAGAATCCAATATTTTCTCACTTGTATCCTTATTATATTTCATCCTATTATATGTTACAGTACTGATTTACTACATTTTAATCAAAACAGTACCTATTTTGAAACTGTAAAGTTAACCAAATAGTCAAACTTAACCAAATGGTTAAGATACTTTTTTAAGAATTCAATGTTTTGGTACTATTTTTATTAATATAGGATAAGATTTTAAGGAAGGAATTATCGACTATATGGTCTTGGCTACACCTTTGATTTAGAATAGCCGTTGACAAAATTAATGATTTATAGTAGCATCAAATAAATACTATAAGCAACTTTAAAAATAACAGAACATGGTATTACATATACATATACGAACAAGATAAGTAAACCTAATTATTATCTACTTTACTCTGCATCCTTCCAAAAGGCAATTTTGCTTCTATAACCACTATTACCATTAAAACTAAGTTTAAGAAAATGCTGACCTCTTTTCAGTCCTTTAATA
>JAOZSY010000114.1 GCA_029939445.1 Bacteroidales bacterium | reverse complement strand
GGGTCTTCTCCAAAAATAAATATATTTTTATAATCACCTTTTTTCATTGAAGGAATAATCTTCTTATCAGGCTTAAACCCTTTATAAACACTACCAGTATCAATACAAGGCATAGCACCCATATCAAATATTCCTTGAGAGTTATTCTTTTCTTTTAAAGATAATATTCCACTTGCTGTTTTGCCAAGTTTACCTGTTATCATTGCCAAGTTATATAATTCTATAGATGTTTCAGCATTGATGTATTTTTCAGAAAATATAATAACCGCATTTTGGTCATTATTAAATTCCTTCGCTACAGCAATCATTTGTTCGTATGTAACTCCTGCCTTCTCAAGCAACGAATCTAAATTAGGCTTAAGAATATCTTGCTTATATTCTTCAAAGCCTTCTGTTCTGCTATCAATAAACATACGATTTAGTAGATTCTTCTTTATAAAATAGAAATTCAGTGCTTTTATAAAATAATAATAACTATCAATAAATAGCTCTGTATCTACTTTATGACTCATCTTTTCATTTTTAGTTTCCGAGATAAAGTTCACTGAACAATTATTCTTTGTACGTGCTTCATTTACAAGGAAACCTGTAAAATCATTTTCATTTATTAAATCAGCACCAAAGATAAATATCTTACTAGTTTTTATTAAATCTTCAAAAGGTACATTTGCTACAGCATTATTGGAATACATTTGTGAGCCTCTTCCTAAATAGCTGAAACTTGCAACATAAGGAGTTCCTACTCCTTCCTTGGCAAACTTTTGGATTAGGTAAATTTCTTCGTTAGTCATTCTTGCCCCTGCAAAGAATATGTTTTGCACAGCTTCCGTAGCTTTTATCTTATCATATACAAGGCTTAGAGCCTCACTAAACGATATCTTTTCAAATTTGCCATTCCTTTTTAATAAAGGAGTAGTAATTCTAGAAGTATCATTATAAAACTGATAACCAAATTTAGGCTTTCTACCAATAGTCGTTTGTGGATTTATTAAACCAACTGTTCCTTCTACACCCATTACAAACTTCCTTTTATGACTTAATAAGTTCATAGCAACACCTTCGCTACCATATATATCAATAGCATATAAAGGCTCTGTTGCAACAGGTCCTGGTTTAAAAATTAAGTTTTCTCTAATTGCACCAGTTGGACATGTATCGATACATAATCCACAAGTTTGGCAATTAGTTTCTGTAAGTGAATCAGTCATCGAAGGTGCTACAAAAGAAGTAAAACCTCTATTTACAAGACCTAATGCATTAGCACCAACTACTTCATCACAAATACGAATACAACGAGAACATAGAATACACTTATTATTATCAATCTCAATATACGGATGACTAAAATCCACAATATATTCATTATATTCACCACCATATTTACCCTGCTCTACATTATATTCGTCAGAATATTTTTGCAAGTCGCAATCAAAATACTCACCACAGCCACATTCCATACATCTATTGGCTTCTGATAAGCATTGTTCTTCGGTATAACCCAACTCTACTTCATTAAAATTTATACGTTTAGATTCATCGAGTACTGGCATTTCTCCCCTTTGCTGATGAGGAAATATTTCAATAAATTTATTATTATTATCATTTATAAAATTAGACCTTAAGCTAATAAACTCTTTCCTTTTTGCGACAACTTCTTCGCCCATAACAAACTGATGACAAGAGTTAGAAGCTATTTTTGCTTGCGCAATAGCTTCAATAATTGTAGCGGCACCCGTTACACCATCTCCCGCCGCAAAAATAGATTTTACTCCTGTTTGCAGAGTTTTAGGGTTAGCATCAATATCGCCCCATCTATTTGCTTGCAATTCTCCATCCTTAGCGACTGAGTTTACACTTTCAATAAAGTCAATATCTGTTTTCTGTCCGATGGCTGCAAATATAAAGTCAACTTCTAAATCATACTCCGAACCTTCTATAGGTATAGGACGACGGCGACCCGAAGAATCAGGTTCTCCCAACTCCATTCTTATCAATGAAACCGATTTTAAAATACCATTCTTATCTTTATTGACTTCTGTAGGATTATTCAGAAATAAATATTCTACACCTTCAAGCTTCGATTCATGAATTTCAATAGGATTGGCAGGCATTTCTTTTTCAGTACGGCGATAAACTACCTTAACATCAGTGCTTCCTAACCTAATAGCCGTTCTGCAGCAATCCATAGCAGTATTGCCACCACCCACAACAATAACCTTTTTCCCAGTAAAATCTGGAGCATTTTCGGTCATCTCTAAGTTTTTCAGAAATACAATCCCTGGGAATACATTTTCTGCATCATCACCCTTAACACCTACTAATGTACCCTTTTGCGACCCAATAGTAAGAATAACACTATCATAATTTGCTTGAAGCTCCTTATAAGAAATATCAGTTCCCAATTTTTTATTATAAAATATATTAGCTCCCAATTCTAATACCGAATTTACTTCTTTATCTAATAAATCATTTGGCAAACGATATTCAGGAATACCATATCGTAGCCATCCACCAGCCTCTGGTGCAGCCTCGTAAATATCGCATTGGTGACCTAATTGTTGTAAGAAATATGCAGAAGACAATCCTCCAGGGCCTGCTCCTATAATTGCAATTTTCTTCTCTGTACTTTCAGCAATCTCTGGTATATATCTATCATCTCCTGCTGCTAAATCAAAATCAGATGCATATCTTTTCATATAGTCAATACCAACAGCAGCAGATTCATCCATTGAGTTTCTATTACAAGCAAGCTCACAAGGACGAACACATACTCTTCCACATATAGCAGGCAATGGATTTACTTCCTTTATTAATGCAACAGCTTCTTTATATAATTTCTTTTCAATCAATGAAATATATCCTTGCACATCAACACCTGCTGGGCAACTCTCAGTACATGGGGCAATGCAATCAGCATAATGATTGCTCATAATTAAATCAAGAGCAGTTTTTCTAGATTTACGAACTTTCTCATTATTAGTAATAATATTCATCCCTTCGGTAACTTTAGTAGAGCATGAAGGTTGCAATCCCTTCATATTTTCTATTTCAACAACGCATACATAGCAAGATGAATATGGTTCTAAACGTGGGTCATTGCATAATGTAGGAATCTCAATTCCATTATTTTTTGCAACCTTAAGTATCGAATCTTTAGAATTGGCAGAAATATGTTCGCCATCTAGTATTATATTTATTTTATCACTCATTTTCTTTATCTCTTGATGGTTGTTTAATAAATCTTTATAGCGTCAAAATTACATCTGCTATAACACTCACCACATTGAATACAGCCCTCTTGCTCAATGAAATGCACTTCTTTTTTCTCACCAGTAATTGTATTTGTTGGACATTTTATGGCACAAACAGTACAACCTGTGCACATATCAGGTATTATTTCGTAAGTCAATAAAGCTTTACAATTTTTGGCTGGGCATTTATGATCATTAATATGAGCCTCATATTCATGTCTAAAATATTTTAGAGTAGTAAGCACTGGATTTGGAGCAGTTTGCCCTAGGCCACAAAGTGAAGCATCTTGTATCTGTTCCGAAAGTTCTTCTAATTGCTCAATATCTCCTTCTTTACCTTTTCCTTCGGTAATCCTAGTAAGAATTTCGAGCATACGCTTAGTCCCAATACGGCAGAAAGTACATTTACCACAACTCTCGTCTTGAGTAAAGGCTAGGAAAAACCTCGCCATATCAACCATGCAAGTGCTTTCGTCCATAACTACCATTCCGCCAGAACCCATAATGGCTCCTGTAGAATTTACTGATTCGTAATCTATCGGAATATCAATAAGATGCTCAGGAATACAACCACCTGACGGGCCACCTAGCTGAACAGCCTTAAATTTCTTATCATCCTGGATTCCTCCTCCAAGGCCAAAAATAACTTCTCTAATACTTATTCCCATAGGAACTTCAACAAGCCCACCATGTTTTATCTTTCCTGTAAGAGCAAATACTTTTGTTCCCTTACTTTTATCTGTTCCATATTTATTATACGCATCGGCACCATTAAGAATTATATATGGTATATTTGCTAGTGTTTCTACATTATTTATATTGGTAGGACTTTTCCATAAACCACTTTCTGCAGGAAAAGGAGGACGTTTTCTTGGCATACCACGTTTACCTTCTACAGATGCAATTAAAGCTGTTTCTTCACCACATACAAATGCACCTGCACCTTCTTTTACTTGAATATCAAGATTAAAACCTTTAACTCCTAAAATATCTCTTCCAAGATACCCCCTATTCCGTGCCTGTTCTAATGCAATATTCAATCTCTTTATTGCCAAAGGATATTCAGCCCTGCAATATATTATTCCACTTGTAGCACATATTGCATGAGCTCCAATTATCATTCCTTCTATTATTGCATGTGGGTCCCCTTCGAGCAACGATCTATCCATAAAAGCTCCAGGATCACCTTCATCTGCATTACAAATAATATATTTTTGCTTACTCATATTGTTACGAGCAAAACGCCATTTCAAACCAGTAGGAAAACCACCGCCACCACGACCTCTAAGTCCACTATCAATAATTGTTTGAATAACTTCATCGCAAGTAATAGGTTTGGCAACAATCATTTTCAAGGCCTTATATGCCTTATGTTCCTCTGCTTCTTCAATACATTCGGGATCGATATAACCACAGTTACGAAGAGCGATTTTTACCTGTCCATCAAAATAGGCTTTCTCACTTCCATCAAACATATCTGAATCTACAACAAGCTCCTTTATGGGCTCGTGGTTTTGAATATGACTATCCATTAGGTCCATAACCTTATCAACAGATATATCTCCATAAAGAAAACGTCCATTATTATCTATAATTTCAACCAATGGTTCTTTATAACACATGCCTATACATGATGTTTGCTTAAGCTCAACATCAAGATTTTCAGCGATGATAATATCATTTATCTTATCGTAAACTTTAGAAGCTCCTGCTGCTATTCCACAACTACCAAGGCCAACTATTATTTGTTTTTTCATAATTTCCTATTTTTTATTTGCCTTAGATTCTTGTATTTTAATATTTTTAAGAACTTTAGAAGAACTTTTGTTGGTTAATTTGCCATAAGTTTCATCGCCTATCATCATTACCGGAGCTAAAGAACAACAGCCTAAGCAAGCTACCGACTCAAGAGTAAACATATTATCTTCTGTAGTTTCGCCATCATTAATTTTTAATGTATCCATTAAGGCAGTAGTTATTTTAGAAGCATCCTGTACATGACAAGCTGTGCCATGGCATACTTTTATTATATGTTTACCAACGGGATTTAACCTGAATTGACTATAAAATGTTGCTACTCCATACATTGATGATAATTCTAAACCTACTTCTGTATTGAGCTTTGTAAACGCCTCTTTTGGTATAAATCCGTATATAGATTGTACTCCTTGAAGAAGTGGAATTAGGTTTCCATGTTTGCTTTTAAGCTTAGTAATTAGCGAATCCATTAAGGATAAATCTATCTCTGTAGACTCATTATTTTCTACTAATTCTATTGTTTGATTTTGTATTCTGTTTATTCGCATAGCTATATTTTTAACAATACGAATTTACAAATAAGAACCTTATGTTATATGAATAACATTATAAATTAAAAATATAGTATAATAAATTCTTTATCAATAGGTTACATGTTTATGTTAGTGATAATTAAGCGATAAATGAATATCTATTTAGAATATAAACACTTTTGTGTATGCATATAAACATTCATTAATAAATTTTGATTAATCCTTTTAGAATTAGACATAAAAAAACTCATTTATTATCCATAAATGAGTTTCATAAATTTAAGTTATAATCTAGTCAAAGATTATAAAGTAAAATTATTCTATTTCACAACTTTTAGAAATAAATTAATTCCTAAGGGTTCTTGAAAAACTTCAATTTTATTTTTGTCAATACCAGCTTGAAGTGCATAAGCCTTTAATTCGTCAACAGAGCGATGGTGTAAAAACCAATCTCCTAATATTTCCATAATTTTTTTGGAAGGATTTTCAATATTAAAATTACCAATTATCATTTCGCCACCTTCATCTAAGAATTCATAATACTTTTTTAATAAGTAAACAAAATGCTTAGCTTTAAAATAATCAAACAGTCCAGCGCTCCAAATCAAATCATATTTAGTATTAGGAGAATACCTAATTACATTTTTGTTAGTAAAAGCCATGGATTTAAGATATTTCTTATTCTTATTTTTGGCATAAGCAATAGCCCTCTTGTCCAAATCAAGCATATCAAATGATAAAGTATTATCATTGTTTCTTTCAAAGAACTCAAAGGTTTCTGACACAGGGCCACTTCCTAGTATTAAAACATTTTTACTATCTCCATTAGCCTTCTTATTAAGTTTTTCAAATATTTCAATAGCCATGATTTTTCTATTTACCACAGCTATAGCCGCAGGAAAAACATGAAAAAAATCATCCCATTTTTTATATAGTTTATTAGGATTTGAATATTTCTGATATATTTTCTCGATAATAAAAAAATCACCATTATAACCAAATGGCTTTGTAAATGAAAACCCAATAATTGTATTAGGATTTAATATAGGTCTCATTATTTCCCTAAAATACTGAATGTCATTCTCATCAAGATTATCTACAAAATCAAATATAAATTGATAATCCTCTTTATCTGGGCCATTTTTCTCAAATAATGCTGCAGCATATTTGTCAAGAGTAGCATTTTTAGCTTCTACTTTTTCCATAATAGTAGTAATACTTTATTAATCCACATCAATTATTTCTTCAAGCTCACCTACAATCCCATCTAATAGATGTTTATAATCTTCATCTACAGTAATAACACTCATCTTATCAGAGATAATAATTTCAGGATACTTTACTACAAACACCTTAGATTTATTAATAACATAATGTTGGCTAACTTGAATAAAAATGTTTCCAGGAAATAAAAGAGCAACATCTTTTAATTGTTTATTTACAACAATTTCTTCCTCAAAAAGGTATATAGTTGTTTTATTGTCAGACTCTTCAAGATAATATACTTGGTCGATATTAATCTTCTCCAAACCACTAATACTTTGGATAATTATTTGTTCCTTATCATGATCTTTAATGTCTAAAAAATTATTAAACATCTCGCTTTCAAGCTTTAGCTTCATGTCGTTTTCAAATTTAAATAAAGAAATCTTAATACTAGTTTCTAATTCTTTATCTGTAAATGGCTTAATAATATATCCATAAGGAAGAGCGACCTTAGCAGCATCAATTGTAGATATATCCGAATTAGCTGTTAAAAATATAATTGGTACATTATTTTTTTTTGATATTTCAACTGCTGCATCAATCCCGCTTTCTTGCCCTTTAAGATTTATATCCATAAGAATAAGATCTGGAAGGGATTTCTTTACCTCTGCAATAGCATTCTTAGCTGTATCAACAGTGTTTTGAACAGTATAACCTAAACTTTCTAGGCTCTCTTCTATGTCAACAGCAACTAGTAGTTCATCCTCTACTATTAGAATGTTGTATTCTTTATCACTCATAATTATTTTGTTTTAAAATTTATGCAAAATTTAGTTCCATTAGAAAAATCGCTTATAAGCTCCCCTTCTATTTGTTGTACTAGTTTATGTATTATCTTCATTCCCAATGATTTTGTTTTTTTAATATCAAAATCATTTTTAATACCAACTCCATTATCCTCTACAATTAAACTATAATTATTATCAGATATATTATTAAAACTAATGGATATTAGGCCTTCTTGTAATTCACTAAAAGCATATTTTAATGAATTAGATACTAATTCATTAATAATTAAGCCACAAGGAATTGCAAAATCCATAGGTAAGTTTGTACTTTCTATCAGATATTTATATTTTACTCTATTCTGTTTACTATTATATGTTCGAGCAATATTCCCTACCAAGCTTTGAATATAATTATCAAACTTAACATCCGCCAAGCCTTCATTACTGTATAAGTTTTCGTGAATAAGTGCCATAGAATGTATTCTGTTTTGGCTTTCTTGCAATATCATTTTTAACTTTTCATCTTCTACATTTCTACTCTGCATTCTTAATATACTCGATATTATTTGCATATTATTTTTTACTCTATGATGAACTTCTCTGAGCAATATATCTTTTTCTTCCAATGATTTTTTAAGGTATTCTTCAGCAAGTCTCCTTTTTTCTTCTTTTCTTTCGAGCTCCCATTTCATCAATGTAATACCTGCAAATTCGTCAATTAAGGAAAGAAGCTTCTTTGCTTCCACAGGTTTCATAAGGTAGCCGTCAACTCCTAAATTTATCGATTCAATAAAGTTTTCCTTAACACTATATGCCGACATTACAACTATCTTCGCCCCAGGATACCTAGTTTTTATCTCCCTTACCATCTCTATACCATCCATCACAGGCATATTAATATCAGTAATAACTAAATCAGGTTTGTA
>JAOZSY010000334.1:1296-2546 GCA_029939445.1 Bacteroidales bacterium | reverse complement strand
TTATTAAGGAACAGATTCTGAAATTAGGATAGAGGAGAAGGATAAAGGAGAAGGATAAAGGAGAAGGATAGAGGAGAAGGATAAAGGACAAAATAAAAGACAAGGATAAAGGATAAGGAGGCGTTGATAAAACTTCTCCCTTCACCTTTCAAAACTTAAAATATTATGTTAAGAACAAACAATTGTGGAGAATTAAATATCAACAATACTGAGCAGATAGTAACGCTTAGCGGATGGGTGCAGAAAACTCGTGATATGGGTGGAATGACCTTTGTTGATTTACGCGATAGATATGGAATTACTCAGTTGGTTTTCAATATGGAAAGCAATGCTGAACTTTGTGAGCAGGCTCGTAAACTTGGTCGTGAGTTTGTGATTCAGGTGCGTGGAGTTGTAACTGAGCGCGAGAGCAAGAATAATAAAATCCCTACTGGTGAGATTGAGATTATTGTGGATGCATTAACAATCCTAAATAAGTCAAAAACCCCTCCTTTTACCATTGAAGACAAAACCGATGGTGGCGAGGAAATACGAATGAAATATCGTTATTTGGACCTACGACGCAACCCTCTAAAGGAAAATCTAATGCTTAGAAATAAGGTAGGATTTGCGGTACGTTCGTTCCTTAATAATGCGGAATTTATGGAAGTAGAAACTCCATATTTAATAAAATCTACTCCTGAGGGAGCAAGAGATTTTGTTGTTCCTTCGAGAATGAACCCAGGTACTTTTTACGCATTGCCACAGTCGCCACAAACATTTAAGCAGCTATTGATGATTTCTGGTTACGACCGTTATTATCAGATGGTAAAGTGTTTCCGTGATGAAGACTTACGAGCTGATCGTCAGCCTGAGTTTACTCAAATTGACTGCGAAATGTCGTTTGTAGAGCAGAACGATATTATCGAGATTTTTGAAGAAATGACAAAGCATGTTTTCAAAGAAGTGAAGAATGTTGTTTTAGAAGATTTTCCTCGCATAGAGTACGATGATGCCATGCGTTTGTACGGTAGCGATAAACCTGACATTCGTTTCGGAATGCAGTTTGTAGAGCTTAATGATGTTACTCAAAACAAAGGATTCAAAGTATTTGATGATTCTGAATTAGTAATAGGAATATGTGCTAAAGGTTGCGCTAGTTACAGCCGTAAGGTATTGGATAAATTGGTGAAATTTGTTCAGAAACCACAGATTGGCGCCAAGGGACTTGTTTATGTAAAATGCCTGTCTGCCGAACAGGCAGGCAATGA
>JAOZSY010000334.1:0-1196 GCA_029939445.1 Bacteroidales bacterium | reverse complement strand
GCCATGCACCACCCATTTACTTCTCCAAAGGCTGATGAGATGCACCTTTTGGAAACTGATCCAGGAAAAGTTCACGCCAACGCTTACGACCTTGTAATCAACGGAGTAGAAATTGGTGGAGGAAGTATCCGTATTTATGATAAAGATATGCAGTCGCAGATGTTTACACACTTAGGATTTACCAAAGAAGCCGCTCAGGAACAATTTGGATTCCTAATGAGTGCTTTTGAATATGGCGCACCTCCTCATGGTGGAATAGCGTTAGGTTTTGATAGACTTGTGGCTATGTTTGGTGGCACAGATTCGATCCGCGATTATATAGCATTTCCTAAGAACAATAGCGGGCAAGATGTAATGATATCATCTCCTGCAGGTATTGCTGATGCTCAGCTTGATGAGTTGGGTTTGACTATTAATCCTCCTAAAGAGAAATAGGCTTTGGCTTTAAAAAACGCCAATCTTTTCGTTGAACTTGCAATGCTAATTAGTCATCCTGACGTAACATCAGGACTCCTAATTATCATCACTACGTTCATCTCAACCTTGACGTTTTTATTCACCATAATATATTATATAAAAAAAGGCTTCGAAATTAATTTCGAAGCCTTTTTTGTATTATTATATTCTTATAACTTATTCTCATTAGATGACATTAAGTCAAATAATTAATGAACTAACTTACTGAACAATAAGTTTCTGTGTAGTTACATTATTGTTTTGATATATTTTTATAAAGTAATATCCTTTTTTCAAATCATGATTTAGGCTTAGCTCTCCATAATTAAAATCCAAATTGCTTGTCATTACTAATTTACCATCAACAGAATATATTTCCATATTAGCATCTCCGTCATCACTACTAGCTATATGTACTATTCCACTATTATTTGGATTTGGATAAATATTTATGGAATTCTCTTTGTCGAAATTTAAAACTCTCCAATTAAAGGTTTCAGATTTGCCATCAAAATCAACTTGTTTCAGTCTATAATAAACAGTGCCCGTAGGAGGATTATTATCCATAATACTATAAGAAAGCACTCTATTACTATTTCCATTACCATCAATAGTAGCAATATCCTCTATCTCAATTCCGTCAGTACTTCTTTGAAGTATAAAATAGTCATTATTAATTTCAGTAGCTGTTTGCCACTTTATTGATGCAGTATTATCAACTTGCTGTGCTTCAAATGATA
>JAOZSY010000113.1:4126-8537 GCA_029939445.1 Bacteroidales bacterium | reverse complement strand
TAAAATTAGCGCCATTATCTTTCATTTCTTTAACTGTTCTAAATCCCCAACTTACTCCAACTGCCTGAATTCCTGAATTAACACCTGTTTGCATATCTGTTTCAGAATCTCCTACAAAAAGGCATTCCTCTTTTTTTAGTCCAAAAACATCAAGTATTTCTGTAACAGCTTCAGCAGATGGCTTACGAGCAACTTCTTGTCGTGCGCCAAATACTACCTCAAATTTTATATTTTTAAAAAAGTGTGCAACAGTAGGGCGTGCAAATTCATTTGGTTTATTAGATAGAATGGCAATTTTTATTGATTGATTATTCAATTCCTTAAGTAAATCAATAATGCCCTCATAAGGCTTAGTCTTGGAAGTTTGTCGTGATGAGTATTCGGCTTTTACTTCTTTCAAATATTTTGGAAACTCATTGTCACTAATGTCTTTGGGAAAAGCTTTTCGAGTAAGAACCTCAATTCCATTTCCAAGAAAATACTTATACTTATCAATATGATGGGTAGGGAAGTTGTACTTTGCCAACACTCCATTTACTGACTCTTGCAAATCGATTAATGTGTTTAATAAAGTACCATCAAGATCAAAAATTACTCCTTTTTTCATAATTGCGAAAATAAGTAAATATAAAATAAGAATAGCCTCAAGTCCGATAATTATCGAGGTTGAAGCTATTGAGAGTATTTTTATTAATGTTTATATTTATTCTAAAAACGTAGGTGTTATTTATTGGTGTATAAAAAGCGTAAAAGTTTAGATGGATGCAGTATTGATAATTAAGAGTTTACTTTAGTAAATGACTAATTAGCAATATAAATCCAGCGCAAAGATTGACGCTTTTTAAAGCCAACAACTACTTTCTGCCAGGATATACCTTAATAGCTTCTTGTAAACAGTCCATTGATGCATTAAGGTCGTTAACATTAAGCACATAACTAATTCTAACTTCATCCATTCCTAGTCCTTTAGTAGCATAAAAACCTGTAGCAGGAGCAAGCATAACTGTTTCGTTATTAAGATTAAAATCTTCCAATAACCATTGGCAGAATTTATCAGCATTATCAATAGGTAGTTTTGCTACCACATAAAATGCACCTTTAGGATTAGGGCAAAAAGCACCTTCCATCTTGTTTATTCTATCTACAACTACATCTCTACGGTTTTTATATTCAGCAAGAGCTTCAGTAAAATACTCAGCAGGAGTGTCAATAGCAGCCTCTGCTGCTACCTGACCAAATGTTGGTGGAGATAGGCGTGCCTGCGCAAATTTCATTGCTGTGGACATCACTTCTTTATTCTTACTTATCATTACTCCAATTCGGAATCCGCAGGCGCTATAACGCTTACTTACAGAGTCAATTAGTATAACATTTTGCTCTAATCCTTCAAGATTCATTACTGAAAAATGCTCATGATTATCATAAGTAAACTCACGGTAAACTTCATCTGAAATAAGAAATAAGTCATGCTTAAGAACCATCTTCTTAACAATCTCTAGCTCTTCTTTACTATAAAGGTACCCAGTTGGGTTATTAGGGTTGCAAAGCATTATTGCTTTAGTTTTAGGAGTAATTGCTTTCTCAAAATCTTCCATTGGAGGAAGAGCAAATCCACTTTCGATACTAGAGCTAATAGGAACTACTTTTACGCCTGCATTAACAGCAAAGCCGTTATAATTTGCATAAAAAGGCTCAGGGATAATAATTTCATCACCATCGTCCATACAGCTTAGTAATGAAAAAAGAATAGCCTCTGACGCTCCTGTTCCAACAATCATTTCGTCGGGAGTAACATCAATATTTACACTTTTATAATATTCAACTAATTTCTTGCGGTATGATAAAATACCTGCAGAGTGACTGTATTCCACAACTTTAGGTTCAAAATTGCGAATAGCATCCATTGCTACTTCAGGAGTTTTGATATCTGGTTGGCCAATGTTTAGGTGATGAACTTTAACACCTCTAGCTTTTGCTGCTTCAGCAAATGGAACTAATTTACGTATTGGTGATTCTGGCATTAAGTAGCCTTTTCTCGATATATTTGGCATAATAAATATTGTTGTTTATAATCTCAAAATTTGATAGCACAAATGTCGTTAAAATTATCACTTGAAGATAATTAATAATAGTTATTATTTGTATATTTATGTGAATTTTGTCAATATTTTTAGGTCCTAATTTATAAAAGCAAGAGCCATTAATATAGTATGATAAAGTTATTGATAAAAAAATAAATAAATTTCACTATTCTAAATGATTTATTGTATTTTTACAGATATCATTAAAATTATAAAATTAAACTCTCTATTAATAAAATATAATTAACTTTAGCTTAAAAATGAGAAAAGGATTATTGATTCTGTTTATTATTATTACATCCTATCAGCTTAATGCTCAAGCTCCAAAGTATAGCAATGAGTTTTTGGCAATAGGTGTTGGTGCTCGTGCATTGGCTATGTCAAACTCTGTGGTAGCAAGTAATAATGATGTATATTCTAGCTATTGGAATCCTGCAGGTTTATTAGGTCTTAAAACGAATAGGGAAGTAGCCTTGATGCATTCCGAATATTTTGCGGGAATTGCTAAGTATGATTATGGTGCTATAGCATTTAAATTATCTGATAAAAGTGCTGGAGCAGTTTCGCTTATTCGCTTTGGTGTTGATGATATTCCTAATACTTCTGAACTTATTGATGGACAGGGTAATATAAACTATAATAAAGTAACTACCTTTAGTGCTGCAGATTATGCATTTATGTTTTCTTATGCTAGGCTTACAAATATTGAAGGTTTATCTATTGGGGGTAATGCTAAGATAATACATCGTATTGTTGGAGATTTTGGCTCTTCATGGGGATTTGGAATTGATCTTTCAGCTCAATATGTAAAAAATGAATGGTTAATGGGAGTTATGTTCAGAGATATAACTACAACTTTTAATGCCTGGAGTTATAATCTTGATAGTAAGATGAAAGAGGCTTTTACCCGGACAGGAAATACTATTCCAATAAATAGTACGGAAATTACACTTCCTAAAGTTATTTTAGGTATTGGTAGGAATTTTAATTTTGGTAATGATTTCAACTTATTGGCAGAAATTAATTTAGATTTCACTACTGATGGTATGCGAAATGTTCTTATAAAATCTAATACAATTAGTATAGATCCTCATTTAGGTCTTGAGTTTGGTTATAAAAACATGGTTTTTATAAGAGCAGGGCTTGGTAATGTGCAACAAGAAACCATGCCAGATAATATTAAGGAGTATACATATCAACCAAATATTGGTTTAGGAATAGTAGTGCTTAAAGTGCTAAGTATTGATTATGCTTTTACCGATATAGGAAATCAATCAATAGCATTATATTCAAATGTATTTTCATTAAAATACAGTTTTAATAGCAAGAAAAGTAAAGAAAAATGATAAAAAGAATACTCTCGATAATTATATTTACACTAATCATAATTAGTTCATTTGCTCAATATACAAATGATTGGATTAATTATTCGCAGAAGTATTATAAATTTCCAATTTCGCAAAATGGTGTTTATAGAATTACTTATGCTGATTTGGTAAATGCAGGAATAAATTTAGCGACAATTAATAGCCCTAAGAATTATCAGATTTTTGGTAGAGGTGAGGAGTTGGCAATTTATGTTCATAATGAAAATACAGGAGTATTCACATCAACTGATTATATAGAATTTTATGCTGAAAAAAATGATGGTTGGTACGATGCAGCATTATATGACTCTTCTTCTTATCAAGCAAATACTGCTTATAGTTTTTTTACAGATACAGCATTTTACTATTTTACCTATAATAATTTGGTAACGAATAATCGTCTTCAAATTGTTAATGATAATAACTATGCAGCATATACTGTATCTGATTATTTTACTTACAATTCAGAAACTTTCTACTCAAATTCATATATTGAAGGAGAAAAAACACCTTATACAACTAACTCCATAATATTATTAAGCAATCCTAACTATATGAATGGTGAAGGTTGGTATTACCATCCTGTTAGTTTGGGAGGTACTAAAACATTTAGTGTCAGCACAAAGAATGTGTATTTGAATGGGCCAGGAGCAATTGCTGATTTTGAAGTTATGGGGGCTTCAAATTTCGAAGTGTTAGGTCCATTACCAAATCACCATACTAGAATTGAGATTGCGAATACAACCATTGATACTCTATACAAAGGGTATACTCGAGTTGTAATGACGGAGAGTATTCCAAATAGTGATTTAGGCTCAAATACTACTAACTTTAAATTCAGTTCTATTGATGATATAAATGTAGGGGCCGATCGTTTTGCATTTCCTTATATTCGAATAAAATATGCACATACACCTGACTTGGAGAATAAAACTGATTTTTATATGAATATTGGTGATGGTG